>JAJDJJ010000073.1 GCA_030267125.1 Bacteroidales bacterium OttesenSCG-928-B11 | reverse complement strand
GTATATATAATATTAAAAAATATCTGCTCCTTGTCTGTTTTCTTAATACTCCTCCGAGATCTCCACCCATTTATAAACTTTATCACCTCTTCTCACCAACTCATCGGTTGTGATGGAGAGAAAATCGCCTTTGACAGCTTTTCTTACAGATTTGAGGTCAACGCGAATCTCGTCGATATTTTTTTCATAAACGCCGGTAGTCGGTCCCATGATGAGTAGGTTGTCACCCACGGCAATCTCCCCACTCTCTAACTGTATCTCTGCCACGCCCAATTTCCCGAAATAATTGGTTACTTTACCCACAAATTCTTTCACTCGTGTGGCTTGCGAACCGTAACGTTCAGACCATTCACCCATTGTTCTTCCGAGATAATATCCATCCCAAAAATCCCTGTTATAGACACTTCGAAGTCGTTTTGTCCAAGCATCCACTTTTCCTTTCGTATAGCTTCCTTCTTGGATGGCGGTAAGTGCTTCGTGGTAACATTGTGTCACTACCTTCACATACTCCGGCGACCTACCCCGGCCCTCAATCTTTAATACGGCAACACCAGATTTAATGATTTTGTCTAAAAAACCGATTGCGCAGAGGTCTTTTGGAGACATAATATATTGATTTTCAACAGCAAGTTCAATTTCATGGTCAATATCTTTCACTATATAACCGCGGCGACAAGGCTGTAGGCACGCTCCCCGGTTAGCCGAGTAGTTGAAGTTATCCAAACTGAGGTAGCATTTTCCAGAGACCGCCATGCACAACGCACCATGCACAAACATCTCGACACGCACCAGCTCGCCTTTCGGCCCTCTGATGTCTTGTTCAACAATAGCTTTCGTTATATCAGCCACTTGACTCAATATCACCTCTCTACCCAACACCACCACATCGGCAAATTGCGCATAAAACTTCACTGCCTCAATGTTGGTTACATTACACTGCGTGGAGACATGCACTTCCAGTCCAATTTTGCGGCAATAGCTGATTACCGACCAATCAGAGGCTATAACCGCGGAAACTTCACACATTTTCGCTAAATTCAGCAGATCTTTAACCTCTTCTATTTCTGTATTATAAATTATCGTATTGACTGTAAGGTAGGATAATACATTGTGCTCAGCACAGATTTGCGTTATATTGCGTAAATCTTCATGAGTGAAGTTAGCGGAAGAACGCGAACGCATGTTCATTTTCCCTACGCCGAAGTAAACCGAGCCGGCGCCTGCTTGAATAGCAGCCATCAATGCTTCGTACGAACCTACGGGGGACATTATTTCTATCATTGTTTTTACGATTTTAAAATTTTAACGACAAGAGGTTGTTTTCATGCACTTTTCCTATAGAAAAACAGACGCACCTCTTTTGATTAATGCTTCATTTTCTATCAGCCAAACATCATCTTCACTTTTTTCAGCGCTTCGATCAGCATGTCTATTTCCCATTTTTCGTTATAAAGGGCGAAGGAGGCTCGAATGGTTCCGGGAATGCCAAAGTGGTCCATCACGGGTTGGGCGCAGTGATGCCCGGTACGTACGGCCACACCCATTCGGTCAATGATAACACCGGCGTCGTAAGGATGTATTCCTTTGAAGTTAAAAGAGATGATTGCCGTTTTATCGGGAGCGGTTCCCACAAAGTCAATACCGCCTAATTCCTGCATCTTTGCAACACCATATTGCAACAGCTCCTCTTCATGATTGGCAATTTTCTCTATACCAATATTTTCCATGTATTCAATTGCCTTTTCCAAACCAATGGCATCGCCTACGGCAGGTGTCCCGGCTTCGAACTTGAAAGGCAAGTCCGCATAAGTTGTTTTCTCGATGGTCACTTTTTTAATCATCTCTCCCCCACCTTGATACGGCGGCATCTTATCCAACCATTTCTCCTTGCCATATAATACGCCAATCCCCATCGGGCCGTACATTTTATGTCCGGAAAAGCAATAGAAGTCGCAATCCAGTTCCTGCACATCCACTTTGGCATGGGAGATCGCTTGTGCTCCATCAACCATCACAGGAATATCATGACGATGGGCTATTTCTATGATTTGCTTAATGGGGTTTATCGTTCCCAGCGCATTAGAAATATGAGCGATGGAGACGATTTTCGTTTTTTCGGTAATGAGCGATTCCAGTTTTTCGGCTTCCAACACGCCGCGGCTGTCAAATGAAAGGGCTTTGACCTTCGCGCCTCTCTCCTCGCAAATCATCTGCCAAGGCACAATGTTCGCATGATGCTCCATCTCGGTGATGATCACCTCATCGCCGGCGCAGAGGAACGCCTTTCCGAATGAAGAAGCCACCAAGTTTATTGCTTCAGTGGTGCCGCGCGTAAAGATAATCTCGTGATTATTCGCCGCATTGATAAAAGCACGCACCCTTTGCCGGGCAATCTCAAACTGGTCGGTAGCCCGTTGACTAAGATAATGAACCCCGCGGTGTATATTGCTATTGATCGTCCGATAATAATCCGACATTGCATTGATCACAATCTCTGGTTTCTGCGTAGTCGCCGCATTGTCAAAATAGACCAAAGGGCGGTCGTAGATTTTTTGATCAAGGATTATAAAATCTTTTCTATTCATAATGTTTCTGTTTTTTTATATCGATCGTTAATCCCAGCCTTGTCTTTCTGTTTCCTTATTTTCCTGTTTCATATTTTTCAACTGCAAGGCATACAAAATCGTGAAAAGCACACTCCCAAAGAAATAGAGGGAGTTGATGGAGAAGATGTTTTTCCCAAGAATAACGCCACAACCAAAAAGCAAGATTTTTGAGATAATAAAAAGATGAAAACCAATCTTTTGCATTCTCATCATCAACGTTGCACTAACAACGGTCAATAAAATACAAGCCGCAAAAAAGATAAAAATCCATGCGGGAATATCTATGATGTTTTGAAATAGTGCCAGTTGTTCATCGCTTGCGCCTTGTTGGTAAAGCATTTCCTGCGCTATCTTCATCACCTCGTCCGATGCCATTATCAGTGTGAAAATCATCATAAACAGTGACCCAATCAAAGTGAGGATGGGAAGGATAATTAATGCTGCCGGGCGTTTTTTAGCTTCGGAAAATTGATTATTTGGTTGAATAGTCTGATTGTTAAACTCTTCCATGATATTTTATTTTATAATAGTTTTCTGTTTCATCCGTGATTCTAAAACGATGGTTGGAGCGAAGCCCCACAATCCAAGCAATCTCATTGTCTATCAATAGTATGGGGATATGATTTTTAGAGTAGTTGTCTATCTTCTGGTCATTGAAAAAATCGCTCACTTTTTTCTTGCCTTTCATACCGAACGGTTGAAAAACATCACCATGTTCCCAATTGCGCAGTATCAGCGGGAATCTCAACAACTCCGCATCCACATACCATACGAATGGATCTTTTTCAAATTCCATGTTACCTTCTTTTTGCAAATACGCAATCTCGAATCCGTATTTCTCCAATGACTTTAAATTTTTAATTTGCTTCGGCTGTTTTTTAAGTTCCTTCAGCTGGGTTATGATCCATTTTTTACGCTCCTGGATAACGATATGAGTTGCCGAATAGTACCTTTTCCCCGACTGTCTTCCCGCATTCTCGCAAATGGCATGAATTGTTTCTTTATTAAAACCGAATGGCGAAAAAAGTTCAAACATAATCAGTTCTGTATCCCCTTGATAGGCCAACAAAGCATTTTTCTCAATATAGCAATAATCCGACTTTTCATGCAGCAATTCCTCTTTTATTTTCTGAATATGCTGGCTATAAAACCGATATTGTTTTCTAAATATCTCAATATTTTGCGATAATGTGTGAATCAACGAGGGATTGATTCCCTCCAACTGCGGAATAATGTTGTGGCGTATTTTATTGCGTTGATAATCATCGGTAAGATTCGTCCGATCAACACAATACAAAAGGCTGTTTTGTTGAATATACGTTTCGATTTCTTGGGTAGAAAACCCCAATAACGGTCTGATAATCTTCCCGTTCACGAGTGGTATCCCGGTCATCCCTTTCAGTCCTGTGCCCCGGGAGAGGTTAAGCAGCAGGGTTTCGGCGTTGTCATTAGCCGTATGTGCAGTGACAATGAAGTCGAAATTCCCGGACAGTTTTTCAAACCACCGGTAGCGAAACTCCCGTGCAATCATCTCGATTGATTTTCCTTTCACCGATTGAAAATCGTCGTGATAAAACTCTTTCAGATGCACACCACAGCCATACTCCAATCCCATCTCCATCACAAATTCCATATCACAATCCGATTCTTCTTCTCGAAGATGAAAGTTACAATGCGCTATTTCAAACGGGATATTATAAAAATGGAAAAGGTGTGCCAATACGGAAGAGTCTTTTCCACCGCTCACCGCCAACAAGAACTTCTTGGAAAACGGATCACCGACAAGAGTCGTTAGTTGTGTTAAAAATTTCTCTTTCATGCGATGGCAAAAATAGGGAAAAAGGGTGAGATGGAATTTGGAGTGTGTAAAAGCATATTTAATTCAGGTTACATGTTGATATCTTTCATTTTTCCGTATTTTTGCCTCCTTTGGAAACAAGGGGAAACAACGTATTATCATTCTGTTTTCCAACATAATACAGAATTATTTAAAATTTCAAGATACTATGGCGAAGCATGCGGAAACTCCTTTGATGAAACAGTATAACCAGTTTAAGGCGAAGCACCCGGATGCTATTTTGCTTTTCCGCGTGGGGGATTTCTACGAAACTTTCGGGGAAGATGCCATCAAGGCTTCCCGCGTACTGGGCATCGTCTTGACCAAAAGAGCAAACGGTTCCGCCTCCCACATCGAACTGGCTGGTTTTCCGCACCACTCCATCGACACCTACTTGCCCAAACTGGTACGGGCCGGTTACCGTGTCGCCATTTGTGAGCAACTTGAAGACCCCAAGCTAACAAAGACAATTGTAAAAAGAGGTGTGACGGAATTAGTTACACCCGGTGTCTCTATCAATGATAAAATACTGGAACAGAAAGAGAACAACTTTCTCGGAGCTATTCACTACACCGATAAAAATTGCGGCATCGCCTTTTTGGACATTTCCACCGGTGAGTTCTATTTGGCCGAAGGCAATCACGATTATATCGATAAGCTGCTCCAGAATTTCAAACCAATGGAGTTGGTGATCCAAAAGAACAAAATCCAAAATTTCAAAGAGATATTCGGGGACAAGCTGCTCTTCTCGCCGTTAGAAGATTGGGTATTCTCTACTGACTTCTCGTATGAATTGCTAATCAAACACTTTCAGACCAACTCATTGAAAGGATTTGGCGTGGATAATCTTTCGTTAGGAATTATCGCCGCCGGTGCCGCCTTGCACTATCTTTACGAAACACAACATCATAAAATACAACATATCAATAAAATAAATCGCATTGAAGAGGAACACTACCTTTGGCTCGACCGGTTTACCATCCGCAATTTGGAGTTGGTGGATTCGATCAATGAGAATGCGATGACGTTACTTCAGATCATAGATAAAACGATGACACCGATGGGGTCGCGGATGCTTCGTAAGTGGATCATGTTGCCATTGAAAGAAAAAGTGATGATCGAAGAACGACTCTCCGTAGTGAAGTATTTTATGGAGAATGACGAACTGTCGGCTTATATTGCGGATACGATCAAAAATATCGGCGACCTGGAACGGTTGGTCGCCAAGATTGCAACCGGCAAGATCAGTCCCCGGGAAATGACACAGCTCGCCAGTGCTTTACGCGCAGTGGAGAATCTGAAGTTACGGCTGACCGGCTCCCATCACCCCGCTTTAGAAAAAATTGCCGAACAGCTCAACCCCTGTCTTTCCGTTTGCAAACGGATCGAACGCGAGATTCGGGAAGACGCTCCGGTAGCCGTCAACAAAGGCAATGTGTTCAACACCGGTGTGGATGACGAACTGGATCAGCTCCTGTCATTAGCGACCAATAGCAAGCAGATTCTACAAGACATCCAACAACGGGAGGCAACCCAAACCGGCATCACTTCGCTGAAAATCGGATATAATAATGTTTTCGGATATTATCTTGAAGTTACCAATACGCACAAAAACAGAGTTCCCTCCGAATGGATCCGCAAGCAGACTCTCACCGGCAGCGAACGCTACATCACCGAAGAGCTGAAAGAGTTGGAATCTAAGATCCTGGGTGCACAGGATCGTATTCTGGAGATCGAAATCAGGTTATTTAACGAACTAATACTTGGCTTGATAGACTACATCCCCATGATCCAGCTCAACGCCCGATTGATTGCCCGAGTTGATGTCCTACATTGTTTTTCAGTTATTTCAATTGAAAATGGCTATACCAAGCCGGAGATCAACGAAGGCACGGCGATCCACATTAAAAGCGGCCGGCATCCGGTGATCGAGAAACGGCTGCCGGCGGGTGAAAGCTATATCGCCAACGATGTTTATTTGGATAATGACAAGCAGCAGATCATCATTATCACAGGACCGAATATGAGTGGTAAATCAGCATTGCTGCGACAAACCGCCCTCATCGTCCTCATGGCGCAAATGGGTTGTTTCGTACCCGCAGAAAATGCCTCTATCGGCGTGGTTGACAAGGTATTCACCCGCGTGGGCGCCTCCGACAGCATCTCTACCGGCGAATCCACCTTCATGGTCGAGATGAACGAGACAGCCAGCATCCTCAACAACATCTCCAACCGCAGCTTGATCTTGCTGGACGAGATCGGCCGCGGAACCAGTACCTACGACGGTGTATCCATCGCTTGGTCGATCGCCGAATATCTCCACGAACACCGGCAATACAAGGCGAAAGTATTATTTGCCACACACTACCACGAATTAAACGACATGGAGGAGCAGTTTCCCCGCATCAAAAATTTCCACGTCACGGTAAAAGAGATCGACAATAAAATCCTTTTTTTGAGAAAACTTGAACGAGGCGGCAGCGAGCACAGCTTCGGTATCCACGTGGCCCGGATGGCCGGCATGCCGTCTACCGTCCTTCGCCGCGCCGACGAGATTCTCAAACAACTCGAAAAACGAAGCACCACCGAAAGCGGAGAGAAAAAGAAGATCAAGAAGAAAGAACCCGGCTATCAATTAAGTTTCATTGCTTTAGATGATCCCCTACTGTTAGATATCAAAGAACAAATCGTCGATTTAGATATCAACTCCCTCACTCCGGTCGAGGCATTGATGAAGTTAAATGATATCAAAAGTTTGTTGATGCCAAAGAAAAAGAAATAGCAGAATTTTCACTGACTTTACAAGACAAAATATTTTAGCCCTTATCCCATTCGTACGCCTCTGCATTGTTTCGCATCACCAAAACTCCGCCCCTATTTTAACTGTACGGGGTCACTCCGTACACAGTGAGGAATCTGCTGGAAGTTAAGAGTTATAGTTATGAGTTGACCACTCGGCGAATGTAGCGAGGAGGAATCGGAGGAATGTTGCTCTCGGGAGCTTGATAACGGAGAGATTCGTGTCAATTTTAGATTATTCCATTCTCTACATTATTGCAAACCTACGGCGTTCCGGAAGCAGGAACAAAAGTATTGGTTGCTATCCGATTTATATACCATTGCCGTATAAAAATGAAAAAATATTTTATTTGTAATAAAATTATTTATTTTCGCGCAGTATAAATAATGAAATTATTAATTTAAACAAAAAACAAAATTATGGCAGTTAGCTATGTGATTTTAGAAAAAGGAAATCCTCAGGACAGGGAACTACCCAAAAAGTTTTATGCGCAAGCAAAAGGCAGAGGTGAATTAACATTTAAGAAACTGAGCAAAGAGATCGCTGAAGGTTCAACCACAGTAAGCGACAGTGATGTCTTGGCCGTATTAAACGATTTGACCAAAGTATTGCGGCGGCATTTGGAAAATGGCGAAATTGTCCGTTTTGGTGATTTTGGCACCTTCCAGATTTCTATTAACAGCGATGGTGCGGAATCGGAAGAAAAATTTCATCCATCCATGATCAAAAGGTCCAAAGTGGCGTTTCGTCCGGGCATCGATTTAAGAGAGATGCTTGCGGTCTTAAAATTTGAAAAGATGAAGTGACCCAAAAAGCTCCTTTGCTTTTAAAAAAAGCTTATAGAGCAAATTTAAAAAGCCCCTTTCCTTTTGGTCAAAAGGAAAGGGGCTTTTTAACAAGAGGCACGGACGATTTATGCAAGAGGCACGGGCGATTTAGAAAGGAGGTGGAAAAATTGTAAAAAGAAGTTGGTTGGATAATAAAAAATAACATTGTTGTCCGGTAAAACTACAATTACACGGGGTTATTCATATATTGTCGCATACCTACGGCACGCTGTTGATCGCTCGTTCCGTTTTTTCTACCAAGCTGCCATCCCTAACGGGATGAAAACCCCATAATATTCTCATTCCTGCGCTTTCGCATGGTCTCATTTCTTCTCCTTTTGATGGGTTGTGTACCATCTTGCACTTTTTCACTTTTCAAAAAATCAAGACTCAAAGGATCAATATTTTACGAAAACTATTTGTGTTCAAGACGGAGGATGTATTTCTCCGTTTTTTATTTTTGTTTTCTCAAAATGGCTAAAATCAATGGTTTTTGATACTGTCCCCTGCAAATCCCGTCGTAAAATCAAAAAATATGGATTGAATATTTGAACCAATTGCGAATTACGAGGACACGCGGTAAATCGGATGTAGAGACGTACGGCCGTACGTCTCTACGGGAAATAAACCCTTTTTTATTGCAACGCAAGGTCGTCATTCCGACGAGCGCAGCGAGGAGGAAACACTCCCGCTACCGTTTCACGCACCGCACGCTGGCGCCATGTTTGGCTTTGAAATCGATGATTTCCAATACCGGGCAAAGGTAACGGATGTGCGCTGCTTGCCCCACTCCCTCGCTCAATCTTTCAGAGGTCCAGAAATAGGCGTCACCAAGCAGATAGTAGTAGCTGCGAGAAAAGTCATTATAGAAACCGGCCGGCAATGCCGAGAAACCGGTGCTGTTGGTGGCCGTGTTGTCATACAACCAACTGTCGGGTTTCCGTAACGCATCACTACCGTAGGGGATCAGGCGGTTATAATGTTCAACGGCAGGCAAGAACCAGCCGTCGGGACAGATTCCCTGAGCCGTCACACCTTCCCTACTTGCCGCAGACCAATCGTACAGACGGCCATACTGATCTAAATTCGCAGACGTGTCGGGATACATATCAGCATAATAGATATGGTGCTCCGGAACATCCGTGCCATCGGCATATTTCGTTGATACCAAGTTGCGTGCCGTCCAGCAATCGCAACCAATCCGCACGCTGGCGTATCTGTTCTGCTCATAATCAACCGCTTCCAAGTAGCTCACCGAATCCCTGATCTCGCCATCCGCAAAATAGTAAACCGTATCGTTGCCGCAAGGAGCAAAATTAACGATGACCATCTGCGTGCAACTATCGATCCGCCCACATACGTCAACAGCAATCCATACTACTTCATGAACACCCCTGTTGTAAGCGAGGCCTTCCGGTCTGCGGCAAATGATCGTATCCAAATTATCGCTTGGCATATCGCTGATTGTCGGATATCCAATAAACCCAAAATCATACTCGCAGAATCCGTAAGGGATTGTCAGCGTTGTATCATTCGGACAAACAATATGGAAATCATCACTCTGGCAGTCGGTTACCGTAAGTTTGAATATCGTATCAAGAGCAGCTTTACATCCATAGCTATTCACCGCGCTATCCAAGCTCACCTCATAACGTCCCGCGACATCCGGTGCCGTAAACGCCCAACTATACGGAGAAGGCGAATTGATTGGAATGTCAAATGTGCCGCTTTGAATAACAACCGTATTCTGCCGCAGCGAATAGAAGACTTGGAGATCAGTATCTCCGGAATGGGTCACCGGAATGGTAACCGTGCTGCCCATCAATACGGAGGCAGTGTCTCGCAGCAATCCTACCTGTGGCAACGCACGACTAATCACGCTTACCGTATCGCTGTTTCTTGAACAAGACGGTGAATTAAAATAGTAGATATTGATATAATACTCATCGCCTTCCGTAACAGGATACCAATTCAGCTCTCCACCTGTTCCCGACTTAGGCGCCTCTACAGAAGCATTTCCCTGCATTAGCTGATACATCACCCCTGCCTGCGATTCAATCAAAACAATCGATCCGCCCGGTTCATTTGCACAATAGGGCTCTGGATAGATTTCAAAAACAGGAGGAGTCACCCGTATCCTTTGCTGTATGCTATCCTTATTCCCACATAAATCAGTAACTACATAATAACGGGTATAATAGGATACCTGCTGCGGATCATCAGCAACATCGTAACTGCTTAACGATAGTTGATCCGATGAGGAACAATTGTCGGAAACAGTAACTCCTATGGCCACTAATTCACTGACATCTATCATCGAAGGAGGCAAGACTTCATTCGCGCAAATGGTATCAGGATCAATACTTCCCACGACAATCGGGGCAATCGTATCTCTCATGGTGTAGAAAATTCTTGTAGCGGATGCTTGCGTACAACCATCGGCAATGCTGTATGTGATCTCTACCAAATTATCGGTACACTTTTCATAATTAATAGTATAAGAAGATAAATCGGGAGTTTCTACCCCGCAGCCATCTTCCACAATGTCAAATTGATATTTCCAGGAATTAAACACCATATCTAATTCTGCTTGCGAGTTGATTTGACAAATATCAAGTATCG
>JAJDJJ010000072.1 GCA_030267125.1 Bacteroidales bacterium OttesenSCG-928-B11 | reverse complement strand
AGTTTTTGGAAGCCACCGGCAAAAGTTTTGGATTGACAATCAACGAGGATGTAGATGAGCGTTACGATTTGGAAGCGTCTACTCGCGCAGCATGCAAATATCTGAAAGGAGCGAAGGAACGGTTAGGCAGCTGGGCATTAGCGGCGGCGGCTTATAATATGGGCGAAGCGGGTGTGAAACGAAATATTGACAAACAACAGACAAAAAACTATTGGGATTTGAGCTTGAACCAGGAAACATCGCGTTATCTATATCGGATTTTGGCATATAAACTGATTTTCGAGAATCCGCAAACTTACGGAGTACAACTTACAAATGCTGAATTATACCAACCGATTCCTACGAAGTACTATGAAGTTTCTGAACCGATCCAAGATCTTTATGCTTTTGCAATAGGAAAAAATATTACTTATTTGGAATTAAAGATGTTGAACCCGTGGTTGCGGAATACGAAGCTAACGGTGGGTTATAAAAACCGGAAAATCAAATTGCCTGAAACACCGAAAATTACCACTGACAAATTGTTGAAAAAAGTTGTTCAGCCGGAACGAATGTTGGGGGAGTAAAATGTTTCACGTGGAAAACACACCTTTTCGTTTTCTGTACTTCTGTATTTCACTTTTCGCACCTCTTAAAATAGGATATCTTAACCTCTTAATACCTTAATTTTCCAAAACTATGAATTGGAATAAATACTTGAACGCCGGTCGGTTGCGGCCATCTACACGAACCAAGGAACTCGACTCCCGCAATGAGTTTGAAAGCGACTTAGGTCGGGTGATTTTTAGTCCCGCCATTCGCCGAATGCACGATAAAACGCAAGTCTTTCCGCTGACCGATAATGACAACATACACTCCCGACTCACACACTCGTTAGAGGTGATGTCGGTGGGATATTCCATTGCGCTGAATCTTAGTCAGAATGAAGATTTTTTGAACAAAGTCACATTGGAAAATGATGCGATTTTTCGCGAGATACCGATCATTATCAAAAGCGCTTGTTTGGTACACGATATCGGTAATCCGCCATTTGGTCATTTCGGTGAATTTGTAATTCAAGACTATTTTAAAAAACGATTTGCCGAAAAGGATGAAAAGGGAAATGCCAGATTTGATGTTACGCCGGAACAACAACGGGATTTTACATTTTTTGATGGAAATGCGCAAGGATTTCGGGTATTGACGAAACTACAGTTTTTGGATGATATTTATGGATTGAATCTCACGTATGCCACTCTGGCTTCATTTTTGAAATATCCCAATGCCGATGATGTGGATAAAAAATTCCTTTATCGTAAAAAACGAGGAGTTTTTGAATCAGAACGGTCATTTTTAGATCAAATTATCGAAAATTGTGACTTATCGGTGAATGGAAAAAATATTCGTCATCCTCTCTCTTTTATTATGGAAGCTGCCGATTCGATCTGTTATTTAGTGATGGATATTGAAGATGCTTTTAACAAAAAATGGTTCGATTTTCCATTTATTAAAAGAGAAATGAACGCTAATTTGGAAATACGGAATATCATTGAGAAAATCGAAGAAAGAAAGGATATCAGCGAGAATAAAAAAGTGGTGAACTTTCGTTTGGAATTGATCAAATACTTAGTTGATTTGGCGGTGCGGAATTTTATTCATAATGTGGAAAATATCTGTAACGGAGATTATAACCGAGAACTGATTTTTGATGATCAGAAAGGTGTGGCGGCTATGCTCAACGATTTCAGTTATGCCAACATTTATGCCCATAAAGAGATCACAGATATTGAATTGACCGGTTATTCCGTACTGCGCGGATTGTTGGATTTCTATGTGGATTTTTGTTTTAACGAGACGGAAAAATTTCGGGAGAAAGCGGTCGCTTCTATCTCCAACAGTATTCTGAAAGCGGCGCTCATGGAATCGGGAGTGGAAGAATTTGACCAATTAAGCGACTATTATAAACTAAAAGTGATCGTTGATTTTATCTCCGGCATGACGGACCAGTATGCGTTAAACCAGTTTAAAAAAATCAGTGGCCAGAAAATTAACTGATATTGCCCAAAAAATCCACCATTCGACGGATCGTTTTTCTCAACATTTGCGGGATCATCAGTCCGAAGATATTATGGATTTCCTTGACCGGCTATCCCAAAGCCATGCGGTTTATCTTTTCAGTGGTATTATCCGTGATTTCTTTTTGCGGTACCGGGAGAAAACGCGCGATTTGGATATTATGGTCGAAGGGGATGAGAAAATGCTGGAAAATTTGTTAAAAAGCTATGATTATCAAAAAAACAGCTTTGATGGCTACAAGGTTAGGGTAGGGGAGGGGATGATTGACATTTGGCATATCCAGAAGACTTGGGCGCTCACCCATGGACAAACAGTGATGGATTTCGGACTGCATACTTACATACCGCATACCGCTTTCTTTAACTTTTCATCCATTATCTATGATTATAATGATAAAAAGTTCCATTTTACCATCCATTTCCTCCGTTTCCTCCGCGACCGGCATATCGACATTGTCTATCAACCCAATCCGAATATTCCGCTTTGTATCGTAAACACGTTTTACTACAACAGTAAATATAAATTGCGGATAGCTCCTCGTTTAGGGCGATTTATCCGGCAAAATTATCCAAAATATATTGGAAAATATGAAGCGGTGCAGGAGAAGCACTTCGGGGAAGTGATATTTGGCGAAGAGGAAATTTTGAAGTTGATAATGGGTAGGTTAGATTAATTATAATCCCTTTTCTCTTTCAAGTCTCCTAATTTTCGCATTTCGATCCGTGGAAATATATGAATACATTGCCGGCACGATAAACAGGGTGAGAAAAGTGGAGATGAGCAAACCTCCGATCACCGGGATCCCCATGGCAATACGGCTGTTAGCGCCTTCGGAAGAGGCCAAAGCTAATGGTAATAATCCTAATACCGTTGAAAAGCTGGTCATCAGAATGGGGCGGAGACGTTGCACCGAGGCATCCACAATAGCATCTTGTCTCGATAAACCCGCCGATTGACGTTGATTGGCAAACTCCACGATCAGGATTCCGTTCTTTGTTACCAACCCGATCAGCATGATGATGGCGATCTGGCTGTAAATGTTCATTGTCACATCGAGGAGCCACATGAAGAGTAGTGCTCCCGTAACGGCTAAAGGTACGGTGAACATGATGACGAATGGATCTTTGAAACTCTCGAACTGCGCTGAAAGGATGAGGATAATGAGGATGATGGCTAAAATAAAAGCAAACATCAAGCTGGAAGAACTCTCTCTGAACTCTCTTGATTCCCCGGTGAGGGCGGTACGGAAAGTGTCATCCAATACCTCTTTGGCGATTCGATCCATTTCATCCACTCCGTCGCCAAGCGTATAACCGGGAGACAAACCTGCTGAAACGGTCGCCGAGTTGAAACGGTTGAAGCGGTAGAGTGTCGGGGGCGCAACGGCCTCCTCCAATGTCACTAAATTATCCAACTGTACCATGTTGCCATTCAAGCTTTTCACATAGATTGATTTCAAATCTAAGGGGGTATTTCGTTGCTGACGATTGATTTCGGCTAAAATCTGGTACTGTTTACCGTTCATGTAAAAATAGCCTAACCGCTGGCCGCTGAGCGCATATTGCAAGGTCTGTCCGATGTCGCGGGTGCTCACGCCCAGCAATGCCGCCTTGTCGCGGTCGATGTGCATCCGGGCCTCGGGTTTGGTGAATTTCTGGTTCACATCAGCCATTTGGAAAACGGGACTGTTGTTTACTTGTAGCATAAATTGCGGGATGAACTCCTCTAATTTTTTGATGCTGGTAGCTTGCAACACGTATTGTACCGGCATACCGCCCCTGCGTCCGCCTAAGGATGACTGTTGTTGCACAAAAGACCGTGCCGCCGTCTTTTCACGGAGGGCCATAGTCAATGCCTGCGCAATCTCCATTTGGCTGCGGTCGCGTTCCTTGATGCCCGGCAACGCCACGCGGATGAAACCCCAAGTGCTACGAGACATGGTGATGATCGATTCTCGTTCTGGTACTACATTACCCGCAACATGAGCCACATCTTCCACATAGTCGCGAATATACTCGAACGTCGCACCCTCCGGATATGACGTGCGTATAGTGACTTGTGACCGGTCTTCCAATGGCGCCATCTCGCTGGGGATCTTGCCCCACAACCAAACTACCGCTAAAATGGAAACGATGATGATCGGGAAAGACCAGTATTTGTGTTTCAAAAATGAAGTCAAGCCGGTGTAATATATTTTGTTAAGCCAAGTGAAAAAAGGTTCGGTTTTACGGTAAAACCAATTCTTTTGATCTCTTTTTACCAATAACTTTGTCGCCAACATCGGTGTGAAGGTCAAGGCTACGAATGAGGATATGATCACGGCACCGGCGATCACCAAGCTAAATTCGCGGAAAAGACGACCGGTCATTCCTTGTAAAAAGACGATCGGGAAGAAAACGGCAACCAACGTGATTGTAGTCGAGATCACGGCGAAGAAGATCTCTTTGGAACCTTCTATACCTGCTTCTTTGGGTGACATGCCATTTTCGATTTTGATGTAGATGTTCTCGGTGACGACAATCGCATCATCGACCACCAGCCCCACGGCCAGTACTACACCCAACATCGAGAGCACATTGATGGAGAAACCGGCGATATACATTACGAAGAATGCTCCCACCAACGACACGGGAATCACCATGACGGGGATGAGTGTCACGCGCCAGTCGCGCAGGAAGAGGAAAATGATTGCGATTACCATCAGGAAGGCGATGTAGATGGTTTCTTGCACCTCGGCAATGGAGGCGCGGATGAAGTGCGTATTGTCAAAACCCACCTCTACGGTGATGTCATCGGGGAGATCTTTTTCCATCTGTTTAAGACGAAGTGTCACCTCATCGGCGATCTCGATCTGATTGGCACCGGGTTGTGGGATCACCACCGCGCTCACCATCGGGACACCGTTCCTTTTGGTGATATTCTTACGGTCTTCGGCATCTAACTCAGCATAGCCAATGTCCTGCAATCTCACGATTCTGAAATTATCTTCTTTGATAATCAGATTATTAAATTCTTCTGGGGTTTCCATCAAGCCCAATGTCCGGATGGATAGTTCTATGCGGTCACCTTCGATGGAGCCGGAAGGTAGTTCGACATTTTCGGCATCAATAGCGTTTTTTACATCCATAGGTGTAATGCCGTAGACCGCCATCTGTTGTGGATTGAGCCACAACCGCATGGAGTAGCGGTTCTCTCCCCAAATCTCCACCGCACTCACATTCTGGATTGTCTGTAGTTGTTCCTTAATGGTTAGTTCCGTGATTTGGCTCAACTCTAAAAGGGAACGTTTGTCGCTAAGGATTACTAACTGCATGATCGGGTCGGCGTCGGCGTCGGCTTTGGATACGGTGGGCGGATCGGCGTCGCGGGGAAGGTAACGTTGCGCGCGGGAAACCTTGTCGCGCACGTCGTTCGCCGCAGTCTCCATGTCGATACCCAACTCAAATTCGACCGTGATCCGGCAGCTCCCCTGACTACTGGTACTGGTCAATGACCGGATGCCGGGTATCCCATTGATATTTTGTTCCAACGGTTCCGTAATCTGGTTCTCGATCACTTCGGCGTTTGCCCCGGGATAGGAGACTGAAACGGTGATGACCGGGTTGTCCACATTAGGATATTCACGGACACCAAGGTAAGTATATCCGATAATTCCCAACAAAAATATAATCAAAACGAAAACAGTAGAAAGAACTGGTCTTTTGATACTTAGCTCTGATAAATTCATGGGTTATTTTATTTTTAAAAGGAGGCAAAAGTAGTGATAAAAGTTTAATTGATGGGGAGAGTCGTCAGGGATGTATGATAAATTGTCATTTTTGAAAATTCGCAGCGACTCTCATCCTTGTTCTGCAAGAACAACATATTTATTAACTGTAATCTTTAGATTATGAGCGAAAAAACGGCTTGTCCCCCAAAGTTCCGCATGGGCCGACACTATATGCGGAGCACAATCCTTTAAAACTCCAACTCCAGCTGCCGGTTATCCTCACTTTCTTCAGCGTTGCTGAGTGATAGACCCATCAGGCGGATTTTGCGTTGCGAATAGTCGATCAGTTTCAGCAGTTCTTTGGAGATGGTCCAAAATTGGTTGAAATTAACCACGGGACGAGGAATTGTTTTACTACGGGAAATGATCTCAAAATCGGCATATTTAACTTTTAATGTGATGGTTTTGCCATGAAAATCTTTCATTACTATGCGACTCCAAACCCGCTTTGCCACGTAATACAATTCGACTAAAATGGTGGTAGGATTATTCAAGTCTTGCTCAAACGTGTTTTCAGCTCCAACGGATTTTATCACTCTGTCGGGGATTACGGGACGGTTGTCGATGCCGCGCGCATAGTCGTAATAGGCTATGCCGGCCTTTCCAAAATACCTAATCAATCCTTCCCGGCTCCATTTCTTGAGATCAGCACCCGTATATATTCCCAAATGTCTCATTTTTTTTGCGGTAATTTTACCCACACCGAAAAAACTGTTGATAGGGAGTTGCTCCACAAATATCTCCACCTCATTAGGCAAGATGACAAAAAGTCCGTTAGGTTTTCGATAATCCGATGCGATCTTCGCCAAAAATTTGTTAATAGAAACGCCTGCCGAAGCGGTCAGTTGCGTCTCTTTATAGATTTTTTCTTTGATCTCCCGGGCAATGAGAATAGCAGATGCTATATTTTTGTGATTGGTTGTTACATCTAAGAAAGCCTCGTCTAACGAAAGTGGTTCCACTAAATCGGTGTATTCCAAGAAGATTTCCATAATTTGCCGAGATACTTCCTTGTATTGCTCGAAACGAGACGGTACGAAAATCAGCTCCGGACATTTCGCTTTCGCAGTGAGGGATGGCATCGCTGACCGTACACCAAACTTGCGTGCCTCATAACTTGCCGCCGCTACGACACCCCGCTCTTTCCCCATTCCGACGGCAACAGGTTTTCCCCGCAAATCCGGATTATCCCGCTGCTCGATTGAGGCGAAAAAAGCATCCATGTCAATGTGAATAATCTTTCTCATTTTAGGAATACAAAAATAAGCGAAAATCATACTCCATTTCTTGCTTTGTTTTCCTTTTTGTGTATGCGCTTGAATAAAGGAATATTAGTTTAATCATACCCCTGATCACTGGCAAGGTTTTTTCTATATCCTTTTTACTATCTTTGCTTTATGAATCGGATCTAAAGAAGAACATCTCCCAAGAGGACGGTCACATCTTCATACAATTCGCATACAGCCTTAGAAATTAAATACATATACACATGAAAAAATCTTTTATTATCCTTTTTTTGTCCATAATATCGATAACCGCAATGGCCCAGAAAGAGGAATGGAAAAATCCCGAAGTCAACGCGGTGAACAGAGAACCTATGCACGCCAACTATTTTGCTTACGAATCAGTAGAGATGGCGGAGAAAGGGGAGAAAAGTCTATCGATAAACTATATGACTTTAAACGGTTTGTGGAAATTCAACTGGGTGCGTAATGCCGACCAGCGCCCGTTGGACTTTTTTCGTACCGATTTTAACGACAAGGGCTGGGACAACTTGAAGGTTCCTGCTGTGTGGGAGCTTAACGGCTACGGCGATCCGCTCTATTTAAATATCGGATATGCTTGGAAGAATCAGTTTAAAAACGATCCTCCCAACATTCCGATTGCGAACAACCATGTAGGCTCGTATCGCCGCGAAGTCACCATTCCTGCCGATTGGAAAGGGAAGGCGATCTTTGCACACTTCGGTTCCGTGACTTCCAACATCTATTTATGGGTGAACGGGAAGTATGTGGGGTATAGCGAGGATAGCAAGTTGGAAGCGGAATTTAATTTGACCAACTACCTGAAACCCGGAAAAAACCTTATCGCTTTTCAGGTTTTTCGCTGGTGCGACGGCACCTATCTCGAGGATCAGGATTTTTTCCGCTTTTCGGGCGTGGGACGCGACTGCTATTTGTATGCCCGCAACAAACAACACATTCAAGATATCCGCATAACTCCTGATCTGGATGCGCAATACAAAGACGGAACGCTTAATGTTGTTTTGCAACTGAAAGGCAGTGGAACGGTGGATTTGGAACTGAAAGATGCGCAAGGGAACAAGGTCGCTAACACGCAAATGAAAGGATCGGGGAGATTGTCGGCGGATTTTCAGATCGCCAATCCTGCAAAATGGACGGCCGAAACACCGAATCTTTATACATTGACCGTCACGATGAAAGACGGGAATGAAACCTTGGAAGTCATTCCGTTGAAAGTGGGCTTTCGTAAAGTCGAAATAAAAAATGCTCAGGTTCTCATAAACGGACAACCTGTCCTTTTCAAAGGAGTGAACCGCCACGAAATCGACCCCGATGGCGGCTATGTTGTTTCGCGTGAACGGATGATACAGGATATACGTATCATGAAACAACTTAATATCAATGCTGTGCGCACCTGTCACTATCCGGATGCTAACCTTTGGTATGACCTTTGCGACGAATACGGATTGTATGTGGTTGCCGAAGCCAATGCCGAATCGCACGGTATGGGTTACGGGGAGAAGACATTGGCAAAGGTTCCCGTATATGCCAAAGCACATCTGGAACGCAACCAACGCAATGTGCAACGCAACTACAATCATCCGTCTGTCATTTTTTGGTCGTTGGGCAATGAGGCTGGCTTCGGGCCGAACTTCGAAGCGTGCTATCATTGGATTAAGAACGAAGATAAAACCCGCCCTGTACAATATGAACAAGACTATGGGGATAAGCTGACCGATGTGTATTGTCCTATGTACGTGGGATATGAGTCTTGTGAAAAGTATGCGTTGAGTGATGCAACGAAGCCGATGATCCAATGCGAATATGCCCATGCAATGGGAAACTCATTGGGCGGACTAAAAGAGTATTGGGAATTATTCCGCAAATATCCGAAACTCCAAGGAGGTTTTATCTGGGATTTTGTTGATCAGTCGGTGCGTTGGAAGAATAAGGATGGAATTGAGATTTATGGCTATGGAGGCGATTTCAACCCCTACGATCCCAGCGATCATAATTTCTGCGATAATGGTTTGATAAGCCCTGACCGAGTACCCAATCCACATGCTTACGAAGCCCAGTATTTCTATCAGTCTATTTGGACAACACCGGACAATGTGCAAAACGGCGAAATCAGTATCTATAATGAGAATTTCTTCCGTGATCTTTCAGCTTACTACCTGGAATGGCAACTTCTGGCCGACGGCGAAGTGCTTCAAACAGGCTTTGTTCATGATTTGGCAGTTGAACCTTTGCAGACCGCCAAGCTGAAGCTGGACTTCGAAACTAAGAACATCCCTTTGCAAAAAGAACTGTTGTTGAATGTGGTGTATAAGTTGAAAAAAAGAGAGGGTTTGCTTCCCGCCGGATTTATCGTTGCTAAAAATCAATTGGCAATACAACCTTATACAGCCAAAGAACTGGTATTGGAAAATGTAACGACCACGAATATTGAAACTATTACGCCCCAGGCTTTCGATAACGATCGAAACTTTCTTATTGTGAAAGGTGAAACGTTTGTGTTGAATTTTAGCAAACGGAATGGCTTTTTATGCAAGTATCAAGTCAAAAATGAGGATTTACTTGATCATGGCGGTCAACTCACACCCAACTTTTGGCGTGCTCCAACCGATAACGATTTCGGGGCAAATCTGCAAAATAAATGGCGTGTGTGGTTGAATCCCGAGTTGAAACTCACTTCGCTCCAACATGAAACCAATAATGGATTGGTAACGGTACGGGCTGAGTATGACATGCCTTCCGTTTCGGGCAAATTATCGTTAACGTATGTAATTAATAACCAAGGTGCAGTGAAAGTAACGCAGAAATTCATCGCTGACAAGTCGGTGGATATCCCCAACTTATTCCGTTTCGGGATGCAGATGCAAATGCCGAAAATATATGATAAGATAGATTATTACGGTCGCGGTCCCAACGAGAACTATCAAGATAGGAATAGCGCTGCCGAGATTGGGCATTACCGCCAAACGGTTGCCGAGCAGTTTTATCCTTACATCCGTCCGCAGGAGACAGGAACGAAAACCGACATCCGCTGGTGGAAACAGTTGAACGCCGGTGGATGCGGATTGCAATTTATCGCTGACGCACCATTTTCAGCCTCGGCACTGCACTATAGTATTGAGTCTTTGGATGAGGGAGTGCGCAAAATTCAGCGCCATTCCCCTGAAGTAGAATCGGTTGATTACACCAATTTTTGCATTGATAAAGTGCAGATGGGACTGGGATGTATAGACACTTGGGGCGCATTGCCAATGAAAAAATACCGGCTTCCATACGGGGATTATGAGTTTAGTTTTATCATGATACCTGTTGAATTATAACCATAGGAATAAGATCAAACATTCCATTATCTGTTATTAATTCTTACAATCACAAGTTATATCTTACAAAAATTGTATATTTGCATCGTTTATAAGTTATAACTGACAAAATGAATATTATTGATCGCCCATTATATAGCCAACGAATAAGACCTTTTATAGGAAAAGGCATTATTAAAGTGTTGACAGGTCAGCGCAGAGTTGGGAAAAGTTGCATCATGCAGCAGTTAATGAAAGAGATTCAACAAGAGAATCCGAAAGCTAACATTATCTATATCAACATGGAATA
>JAJDJJ010000071.1 GCA_030267125.1 Bacteroidales bacterium OttesenSCG-928-B11 | reverse complement strand
CTGGTTTTCCGGCGCGCCTCCACCGAGCCCCTGTTCGCCACAATATTATAATAATCTGTCCACACCCGCCGCCGCCCCGCGCCTTAACTTTGTCGAAAAACAAAGCAAATGGGCAGCCAACACACGGGATTGAAATTCATCAACAGCGGGAAAGAAGCCACGATTGAGATTTATGGCGTCATTGGTTATGAGGGCTGGGATAAAAAAGAGGACGAGAACACCGCCCGCCTGATGGCTGACGAACTAGACGGCATCAAGACGCTTGCCGCAAGCCATATCACCGTCAAGATCAATTCCCTTGGCGGCGATGTGAACCACGCCCTCGCCATCCACGACATGCTGGCTGACCACCCCGCGATTGTCACCACGCAAATAAACGGGCTCTGCGCCAGTGCCGCCACTATCATAGCGATGGCAGGTTCGGTGAGGAAAATGAGCAAGAACGCGCTTTTCCTCGTGCACAAATGCTCCGCCAATCCCGGACGCGTCAATGAAAACAGACTTTTGGAGGAACTGGAAAGTCAAAGGACGGTAAACGATAGAATAACTGCCGTTTACAATTCCGCCTGCGGGAAAAACAAGGAGATAAATACTTTGTTGGAAGCCAACAACGGCAACGGCAAATGGCTCACCGCTACCGAAGCCCTCGACTTCGGGTTCATCACGGATATTTACAATGAAACCGCGAAAGCCGCTTGCGCGAGCAAGGCGGACTTCGCGCTTTCCGCGTTGCCGGAACTGCCCGAAGAGTATTCGGGCATGATCGCCGGGGAACAGGCAGCGCCCACATTCGGGGAGGAAGCCTCGCAATCCTTTCTCAACGCCATAAGGGATTTTCTATTCCGCACTCAGAAAACAGACACGACTCAAAACCCACAGACAATGAAAAACCAATTCCCTTTCATCGCCCCCGTTGCCGCCATCGGGGACGGCACCGCGTATTCCAAGGAAAGCGGGCATCTCTTCTCCGACACCCAACTCCGGGAAATCGAAAAACAGCTCAAAGAATTTTCAGAATTGAAAACTAATCACAAAAAATTGAGTGATGAAAAATCAAGTCTTGAAAATTCGGTAACCGCGCTTACTAAAGAACGCAATGACCTTAAAGCCATCGTGGACAAACTGCCGGGATCAAACCCCGGCGTGGGCGGCAAGGACGACAGCGGGGAAGCCGCCGACACGTTCGCCGACTGGCAGAAAAACAACGCCTATTACCAAAGCATCTCAAAGGAACTTTAACCAACTCATAACCAACCAAAAAATGGCACAGGAACTCAACATCACGCAAATACTGGAGGAATACGGGCGCTATTACGAAAAAAGCGGGCAGAACCTTTCCCGCCTCAAAAAGGCGTTCATGCAGCCGAGCGAAACCTTGCAGCACGGCACAAAAATGGTGACGGACGACACCATATTCAAACTCGCCAACAATATTTTCAACCCCGTGCTGCAAGCCTTTCAAAAAGGCTTCACCCCGAAAGGGGCGGTCGAGTTCATCCCCAACCCGATCATGCTGCGCCCGATGAAAATCGACTACAAGTTTTACCCCACCGACATTGAAAGCTCCTGGTTCGCTTTCCTTTCCGGCGAATCAAGCCGCACGCTCGAAAGCTGGCCGATTGTGAAGTACATGCTGGAGGAATACCTGGTCAACCAAGCCGTTGAGGATAAAGAGCTAAATGAAGTGTACAAGGGCGTTTGGGAAGAGCCGGAAGAAGGAGTGCCGGGTCTTGCGGGAAAGAGCATGGACGGTTTCCGAAAACACTTGCTTGACGGCGCGAACCACCCGACTTACCCCATCAACGTCATCGAGGGCGTGGGCGAATTGAACGAGGATTCCATTTTCGACCAGCTTGAATTTTACGACAAGCAAATCTCCGAGCTATACACCGGCAAGCGGTTAATCCACTTTGTCGCTCAAAAATGGGTTCGGGCTTTCAAATCAGCCAAGAGAGCCAACGGTTATTATTTCATTGACGGCGCGGACAAGATCAACGCCTCGATCGACTTCACCCAGCACACCGTTATCGGTCTCCCGAGCATGAACGGCACTAACGACATCTTCACCACCATGACAGAAAACATGATCCACCTTAGGAAAAGGGATTTGGACAAGATCCACGTGGACTTGCAGAAACAAGACAGAGAAATTAAATTCCTGATCCACTGGTGGGAAGCGGTGGGGTTTGGATGCAACAAGCTTGTTTGGACTACCGACGCCACCGTGAACGCTGCCGGCGGCACAACTGAACCGACAACACCGGAAGAGCCGGAAGTAAACGGGCAACCCTAATCACAATAACCTAAAAAACAATAAACCATGCCGAACGACAACAACATAATATGCTCCCTTGAGATGGAGGATCTCAACAAGGGAGTCAACTGCGGGAACAACATGTCGGGAGTCAAGAGCGTTTACGTCGCATTAAAAGACGATGTGGCCTCCATCCCCTCCCTGCCCAACCTGCGCAACCACTTCGAGGACTTCGCGGTGCTGCAAGGCGACATCGCCATGATAGGGGACAAGAGGTTTTACCACATATATTGCAACCGGGACATGGGGGAGCTGAAATACGCCACCCAGGGCACCTTCGGGGGGAAATCCTTTAGAGCCAACCTCGAAATATTCCACGCCGGGTTCAAAGCCAAACTGCTGGGATTCACCGCCGCCGTCATGAACAGCGAGCTGCTCATCCTCTGCAAGTTGAACAACGGCGAAACACACCTTTTGGGAGACAAGGACAGGGGGTGCGAGTTCGGAGACAGCGTGGAGCTTTCTTCCGGCAAAGCCATAACCGACAATAACGGGGGAACTTTCAACTTTGTATATGACACGCCCACGGCGCAAATATACACCGGCACGATAGATTCCATCACAGGGGTTTCGGACATCATATAACGACCTTAACCGGTACTCATTTTTTCATATTTTTTTGTTGTGAAAACCGTGGAGACACGGTTTTTCTCGTTTCGGGATGCTCCAGCGTTTAAGAAGGTCTAAATCGAAGTGGACAATACGGCTCTTTAGCAAGGACAGGTGGCGCGAGGGAACGGCGGTGTGAGAGAACGATGGCGTGAGAGAACGATGGTGTAAGAGAACGATGGTGTTTTTCATTGGCGCAAAGAAAGCAGTGAACAACTGTAAACTAATGGTAGTAATTAATTGATTTATAGTCTATAAACTTTTTTAGGACGAAACATTATATTTTGGGGAAGGCAATTTGGGCGAATCATTGCCCCGCGTGCGATCCCTCCCTTCGCAATGACCGGGCTTTACGTTTCAAGTCCTCGCAATCTCGTTCCTCTCGATCGCTGTGGGCTTTACTCTGCAATCCCTTTCGCGGCGCGGCTTGTACCGACATCCCCATTGTTGTCGCAGTTAAACATCGGGGGGCAGTTTCAAAAAGACGTCACCCGGCATGGCTTTCAAAAAATCTTCCGTCCTAACCGTTTTCCAGCCCGCAGCCTATCTTTACCGAAAAACAAATATGGACGACATTAGGGCATGGTTATCCGGCAGCAAGGATTGGAATACAGGCATTATCCTTTTGGAGAAATATCATCGGAATAAATTCTTTGTCAAAAATTTCCGTCTTTCCAACCCTGTTATTAATATGGGGAAATTGGAGTATGAACTCAAAAAATTACTCGGCATTCCGCTGTCCGATATCTTCAACAAAGTCAATATCACAAAACTGCCAGTCAAGCAAATTACAATAGTAAAAGAACCGAAAATCATTACATTGGCAAAGGAGGAGATTTACAATCTTTACACCAAAATATCCATCGCGCACCGCCATCTCTTCGAACTGGGCGAAAGCAACGCCGCGGAAGTCACCGCCAAGCGGAAACAAATATTGGACGAGCGTGCGCCGCTGATTAAACGTTATGAGAAGATTTACTTGCTGAAGGAGGAATATTTCAAAACAGGTGTCATTCCGGTGGAATTGCCCTCGTTGCTTGAAAAAGGTGATGGAGAGCAAGACAAAAAGAACGGACCCGTTAAAAAAGGTGATAACCAAAACAAGTTCGCCGCCCTTTCCGACATCGAATTGGTTAAGAAAGAGCACGCCCTGCGGGTTTCCATCGGGAAGCTGAAAAACAGGCTGGCGTACCAATCCCTTTCCAAAGGCGAAACACCCAACCCGATGCCGGAGGGACCTCTCCGAGAGAAGCTCTTCGCAAGGCTCTCCGCGTTTGAAGCCGACATCGAAAGCATTTCCAATCTTATAACCGAAAGAAAATGAGCCTCATTGATTTTTCAAGCATTGCCGATCGAACGGTAAAAAAACAGCAACAGCCGGACTGTTTCCCATACGACAGCTATTTCCCGCAGTCCGTCTCATTTGTGGGCGAACCGTGGACTATTTTGAGTAAGCACATCGGCAAGCTGGAACAGAATGCGGTAATCAACTTTTGGACATTCGGCAGGTACGCCATGCACGACATCATCAACTATGTGTGCCGGCAGATCGGTGCCTGCAAGGTCACCGCCTGCACCTGGGCTATCTCCGAGAAAGCCGTCACGCAGGTGCTCAACCGGATGAGGGACGGGTTGATAACCGATTTCAAGTTATGGATAGATCCGAGGGTAAAGGTGAGAAACCCCATCCCCTTGCAAATGTGCCAAGCCAACTTCCCGGTGGCGATTGCTCCTGTCCATGCCAAAATCTGCCTGTTCGAGAATGAACAGTGGAAAGTCTCCGTTTGCGGCAGCCTGAACTTCACCACCAACCCGCAGCCCGAAAGGGGCGTGATACAGACCATAGCGCACGTTTACGACAATGATTTAAAAATACTCTATGAACAGTTTGACAGAGAAGCAAATAGATGAGATCGCCGAGATGGGGAGGCTGGGCTTTTCCTTCAAAGAAATAGCCCTCAATTTCGGATTTAATATTGAAGAAGTCGCCCGCCAGTTTCAATTTGAACGGGGAGAGATTTTCAACGCTTGGATAAAGGGCTACCTCTCCGCGCAAGCCGAGATCCGCAAGACCGTGCTGGACGCCGCCCTGAACTCCTCGCAACCCGCCATACTACAGATGCTGAAATATTTCAGCTCCGCCGAACAAAACAACCTTGAAGCCTTTGACTATGAAACAAAAACCGCTACCCATAACCCCAAAGAAGAGACTGACCATAGATGAATTACGGGAGAATGATTTTGAGGCAGTTTCATTATACTACTCCACCGGAAATAGCGAATCCTTGTCAGAGAAACAAAAAGAGATTTTAGACAGGCTTAGGACGGCTCATGCTATTTTACGCAAGTATCCGCGTAAAAGTGTTGCGGCTCTTAAATTGCAGGCTCGCTATCCGCATATCAGCAAAGAACAGGCGTTTGTTGATATCCGAAATGCTTGCAAGTTTTGGAACAAATATGATTCGGTGGACAGGGACTTTTTGGAGGGTTGGTTTTTGGATTGGCTCATGAAAGAGATCGCCGACCCCGCCACAAGCGACACGGCGAGAGCCAAGAACATAGCCACCCTGCAAAAGTTCCTCGCTCAGCTGCCGCCGGTCAAGATAGATCCCAAGCTCATGGAGAGCAACCAGATATTTATACAGTTCAATTTCAAGGACAGGGAATTTTGCATGCCTGAAAACCTGCTGCAAAGGCTGCCCGCCGATGTCCGTTCCCAGCTCATGGGCAACCTCCGGGACGAAATCGGGGAGGACACCGCCTTTGAAATCTTAAACAGTTAGCGATGGAGATAAAAATGAACGGCAACATGGCGCAGCTCCCCGGCTTTATCCTGCAGCCCAAGTGCCATGTGTCGGTAGAGGGCAGGGGGACGGGTAAATCAGCTGACATTGGTTTTTGGTTGGACAGGATTATCCGTCTAATGCCTAAAAGTGTTATCGCCTTAACGGGTAAGACTTTTGGGCAGCTTTTAACCCGCACGCTGCCAAGTTCGCTAAAAATACTCAATCAATTGGGTTATCAAAAAGATCAAAACTATGTGATTGGGAAAAAACCGCCAGCCTATTTTGATTCTTCTTATGAAGAAATCAACAAATTCGATAACTTCGTCTCCGTCAGCAACGGCGTGCGGATCGCACTCATTTCGCAGTCCGAGCCGGGCAGCGGCAGGGGGAGCAACGTGGATTTCGAGATCGCGGACGAGACATTGACCTTGAACAAGGAGCAATACGACCAGGAAGTAATACCGACAAACAGGGGGAATTTGGAATTTTTCGGGAGCAAGTCGCAAAATCCCGTCCACCTGCACCACGGCTTCAAATACTCCACCTCCATGCCGCCCACCCGCGACGGGCGGTGGGTATTGGATTTCGCCGAATATTACGAGAAAGAAGCGGGCATACGGTTGTTTGAGATATGGAATAGAATTGTCAGGCTGCAATTGGAACTGTTGGATATTGATAATCCCAGACAATTTGCTGAGCTGTGGAATGAGATAGCACGGGTTAAGAAGCAAATCACGCCGTTTGTCTCCTCTACAGGCTTGCTTTTTACCGTCTCCAATGCTTTTGACAATATTGAGCATTTAGGATTGTCATACATCAAAAAAAGCAGGCAGACGCTCCCGCCCATCATTTTTCTGTGTGAGATCATGAACTACTTGCTTGACAAGGTGGAGGATTGTTTTTATTCCATTAATGACGGCAGGCATGTTTACCACAATGGATTGGATGACAGGGGGCTGTTGGAATTTGCCAAAAACACCAATTTTGACATCGACCAATTGCAAATCAAGAACAGCCTCTTTGACAGGGATTGTAATTCGGATTTGCCTATTGAAATCGTTCCGGATTGGGGAAGCAGCATCTCTTTGTTTTGTGTTTGCCAACAAAGAAATTATGATTTTATTAACAATAAGATTAGTGACAAGACCTGCCAAAACTTCATCAATGAATTTTTCGTGAAACCCGATGAAAACAGCAACGTGTTGATTAAGGAGCTTTGCGGGCAGTTCACCGATTATTACAAGCACCACAGCAACAAAACGCTGCATTATTACAGGGACAGGTACGGCGATTCCAGAAATCCGAACATCATCAACTCCATGAGCTACAACCAGCTCGCCATATCTTATTTTAAACAAGCGGGATGGGAAGTGAGAGAGTTTCTACACAAAGGCATGGAGCCGCCTCAAAGTGACAAATACCTGCTCTGGGGGCTTGTTTTGAGGGAGGAGCGCGACGACCTGCCTCTCGTGCGCTTCAACGGCGACAAATGCCGCCACACGCTCATCTCCATGAACAATGCGAGGATAAAAGACGTGGACGGGCAATTAAAGAAAGACAAGAGTTCGGAGAGGAAAAGTTCCGGCATCTTGCAGGAGGAAGCCACACACTTCTCGGACGCGGCGGATAAAATCCTTTGGTGCAAATTCGGGAAGAGCATGCAGCGAAAGCGGGGCGGCTTCGCTCCCGTGAGGATTTCCAAGTGATGCTTCGTTTTTTTGTATCGCCCTCGCGGGCGATCATGCGCGTGTGGACGGCTTAGGGTGGTTTAGAAGACAGTGGACGGCGCGCCGAAACGATTAACAAATTGTTAAGCATTGCGAAAAATGCGCCGTTTTTGTCGCAAAAACAGTGTTGAAAATAGAGTTATTTAATTGATATTCAGCGTGTTAAATGCGCTTGTGAATGCGTGTTTTTCTTCCAAAATTATGCTAATTTATTGATAATTAAACATTTAAAAATTTTAAATGATGCTATCTTATTGATACACAGCTAAATAAAATGAAATAAAAACGCTCAAAAACTTGACAAATGAGGGTAAAATGTTGTATATTAGTGTATTGAAACAATGAAACAACAACATTTTAAAATAAAAGCCTTATGAAAAAAGCAACGACCACGACAAAAAAAGCAACGGAAACAAAAACCGCAAAGAGAGCGAAAACCACAAAGAAAATGAAAGCCGAAACGCAAGAATTAACACAGCCGCAAGAGCAAACACAGCCGCAAACGGCACAAGCGGAACAAACCGAGTTGAAAGGCTTAAAATCGCACTTCGCGCGCCTCCAAGAGGTTAGCCGCCAAGCAAGGGAACTAAAAGCAAAAGCCGTTGAGACGGCGAAAACAGAGAAACAACGCCAATTTTTAGTTGATAGGTCATTGAATTATTTTATAATGAATTACATATATAACGGGTTATCACAACCATTTAAAACGCTTGACGATTGGAACGCAGAGGGCGCAAAAGTGAAAAAGGGAGAGAAAGCGTTTCCCATTTGGGGCGCGCCAGTACCCGCTGAAAAGAAAAGAGCGGGCAAGGCGGAAAGCCTATTTTATCCCATCCTTTTGGTTTTCCATAATTCGCAAGTCGTTTTTGAGGGAAAACCCGTGCCAACACAGGCGATGCCGTTCTAAGGCGGAAACAGCCCCGAAAATTAGCCTCTCACGTCCTTTGACTTCTTGAATATTGCAAAGCCGTTTAACAGCCGCCGCAATGCCGTATCTAACAGAATGTTAGTTAATTTACTAACATTTTGTTAAATCATATTTCATTGAAAAGTGATTTTTTTTATCACCTTTTTTGATAGGGCGAGAGGCGGCAAACGTTACACTTTATCCGCTTTTCTTTCAGAAAATGCGGAAGTAAAACACAGAAAAACAACAATTTAACAAAAACGAAAAATAAACTAAAATACAAGACATGGAACAGCTAAAAACCTTGGGCGTGGACGTTGTGAAAATCCACTACCAAACAAAAACAAAACCATCCGAAAGAAAAAAAGTGACTTGCAGCGAAGACGTTTATAATATGATGATGGCGGATGAAGAAATGAGTTTTAATATTGATTATAAAGAACTCATGTTTGCCATTTATCTCAACCAATCCAACAAAGTTTTATCAATCATGAAAATTTCAGAGGGCGGAATTACAGAAACCACTTGCGACACAAGAATATTAATGCAAGGCGCGTTATTGCTGAATGCGACCAATATAATTATATGCCACAACCACCCGGGCGGCGAAGTTTTGCCAAGCCCAAGCGACATAAGCCTAACCCGCAGGGTTAAGGATGCCGCCCACCTCCTAAATATCCGCCTCACGGACAGCATAATAATATCATCGGAAAAATATTTCTCCTTCGTTCAAGAAAACATTTTGTAAAAACAGGGGGTAGTCAGACACCCCGCAATTAATAACTTAAAACAAATTTAAAATGAAAAAGACAGAAGAAAAAAAGACAATCAAAACCGCGGCAAACGCCGTGCAATTTGAAAAACCGTACAGCAAGACGGGAAAAACAGAAAACAAAACGACTGAAACCGAAACCCCGAAAAAAGAATTTCCCGAAATTGTGGAAACTCAAAAAAACGAACTCCCAAAAGCGGAGTATGAAACCCCGAAAACGGAAGCCATCGAAGAACTTCAAAAAAGGCTTGCCGCCGAAATTGAAAGAATTGAAGGAAAAAGGAAAATAGCCGAAAAAAAGGGGCGTTTTCATTGAAACCCTTGCCGATTTGAAAACATTCGCTGAAAAAATAGTAGAGGAGCAAGGTTTTGAAACCCAGAGCGGGAAACTTGTTTTTCAAATATTCGGGAATGAGTCGGGTTATTCATCGCGACAAAACTTTAATGATATGTTTTCCATCTCCAACACCGCGTTAATTTTGAAGTTTGCGGAAATGCTAACGCGGGAAGTATGCGGGAAAATCGCCGAACTGGAAACCCAACTATTACAGCCGTAGCAATAAACAAGGGCGGCGCAATTGTCAGACCCGCCGCCCTTTAACTTAAATCCTAATGAAAAGACATCAAAAAAATTTAATTCACAAAGATATGAAAAATATAGATTTATCAACAGGGGAAATATTAGAAATGGATCAACCCCAAGCGCACGAAACAAGAGAAGAAAAAAAAGAACCGACCAACAGAGAGGCGCAGTTTCAACGCCTTGTCACCGCAAGCGCGGCGGCGCGGGAACTCCGCGAGCTGATGACACAAAACGCGACGACAGCGGAACAGGCGATATTTTACCAGTCCCAACCGCTTAACTACTACATTTTAAAATACATCTACAAGGAAGAGGGGATAAGCGGGTTTAAAAAGTTCAACGACTGGAAAAAGGAGGGCGCGACAATCAAAAAAGGGGCTAAAGCCTACCCGATTTGGGGGCAACCCGTAGCGCGGCAAAAAGAAGAGGAAGCCGAGCGGAAAGGCGGCGAGTACGAACCAAACGCCGAGGATGAGCGGCGTTTTCCTATGTGCTACGTGTTTAGCAACTTGCAAGTGATTTTTAAAGCCGAACTTCAAACCGTTGCGCCATGATACACGCCATTTGTAAAAAATACGGCGGACTGCTTGAAGTGGGAAGAACCTACACAGCCCGCGAATTTTCAAAATTCATCCTACCGCATAATCAAGCCTTTGCAATATCCATAGAAAAAACATCCCTCATTTTCACGCCTACAAAAAAAGGCATGATCATAGATTACAAATAAGAACCTTAAACCATAAAGCGGGCAGCCCCGCCCGCTTTATTCCTCTTGGAAGCGCGTTTTCGCGCGCCGCCGCCGTGCGGCGGCGGCATAAGGTAAAAAACGGGGCATGCGCTCAAAGAATTTCGCTCCCTATCCTTTCCGGGATAGGGTTTTTTGTTGCACAAAAATCCATGCCCCCTTTTTGGATGTTTGACACAATTTTACCGCTTTCGCATAAAATATGGCTAAACGTTGTGGAAGCCTCCGGCAAACAAATGAATTTTCAACGGGGAAAATCATGTCAACGGCGGGCGGAATAACGGCCAAAGTTATACAAAATGCGCAATGCGCAAATGGATATAATCGCTCTTGTTTATTTTTGTGTTTGGTTGATTACAAGAATGTTGCATGGAAAGTGTGCAAT
>JAJDJJ010000070.1 GCA_030267125.1 Bacteroidales bacterium OttesenSCG-928-B11 | reverse complement strand
GTTGGGGAAAATTTCGCGGGTCATCTGCGCTTGTGCCAGTTCATAAAGGAACCCGTTCTCTAAGTCGGGGTTCATCTCGAAGGCGTGACCAAGTCCCATTTGCTCCTCGGGCATTCCGGCCAACTTGGCCAACTGTTCGTTGATTAAGTCGGATGCGAGCACGGTATGAGCCTCTTCAAAAGCATCGGCGGTGGTGAGATAGTTGTCTTCCCCGGTGTTTATAATCACGCCGGCAAAGCTGTTGATCACTCGTGAAAAGTACTGATCTACAATCGTGCGCTGTGGGTTGATGTCGCGGAAAAGGATGCCGTATAAGGCATCGTTCAGCATCACGTCCAATCGTTCGAGCGCACCCATGGCGGCGATTTCCGGCATGCATAATCCGGAGCAATAGTTGCATAAACGGATGTAACGTCCAACCTCTTCGCCTACTTCGTCCAACGCTTTGCGCATGATGCGGAAGTTCTCCTGCGTGGCGTAAGTGCCGCCGAATCCCTCGGTGGTCGCGCCGTATGGAACATAATCCAACAAGCTCTGTCCGGTGGTTCTGATCACAGCGATGATGTCGGCACCTTGCCGGGCGGCGGCTTGCGCTTGCACCACATCTTCAAAGATGTTGCCGGTTGCCACGATTACGTAGAGGTATGGTTTAGCGCCTTCACCGATGGTGTTCAGATACTCGTTTCTTTTTTGGACATTGCCGCTGATGCGCTCTACTGCACTTTTCACCACGGGCATCACCGCTTGTTGTATTCTATCTAAACTATTCAATTTTAACGTGGTGATATTTAACTCTCCGGAGGATATTTTCTCGGCAATCTCTTGCGGTGCGAGACCGGTTTCGATCATGGCATTGCCCAAATAAAAAAGGACGCCTTGGCTTAGCACCCCTTTCCCGTGTATTTCATCCACAACCACATTCGGCAGTGGTACCTCGTTTTCATCGATCCCGTCAATACCCATGAGACGGCACAATGTGCGCTCTACGGCAACGGTCGTGTACTGATCCACAAACTTCTGCACATCATCGGCGATATTTTTCGCCAACTGTTTCGCCGATTCCACCTTCTTGAAATCAAGACCCAATTTACTCTGTTTCATTCTATTCTATCTATTATTACTGTAATTATTTCCTTAATTTAAAGAGATGCAAATATAGGAAATATAGTGATAAATGAAGTAGCGCAAATAAGGGGTGTATGGATGCTATAAATCAGTTAATTGCAGGCCGTTGATTTCGACATTTTTCTCCAATTGAAGAAACCCATGATCGAGACCACGCTATACACAATATACAAAATCGCCGTGGGGATTAGATTGGTATAGAAGAATATGAAGACCGAGGCGATGTTAACCACGATCCAGAGGAGCCATTGATGGTAGTATTTCTTAGCCATCATCCACATGGGCACAACGCTTAGAGAGGTAAGGAATGTGTCCTGCAAAACCACAGTGCTGTCAGTTAATGAAAGTAAAAAATAAACAATGACATTGATTACGATATATATACCCAAAACAGGCAGGATCTGTTTTTGGGGCATCGGTTTGATTGGATCGGAAACATCGTCGCCCTGCTGTTGCTCGCTACGTTTCCACATCCACAATCCATACGCATTTGCTCCTATATAGTAGATGTTTGTAGCCATATATGCGTAAAATTCCGCATGGGCGTAAACCGCGGTGTAAAACAACGACATGAGTATTCCCGCCGTCCACAACCAAAAAGAGGCTTTATACTCTAAATAGATGTACGTTAGCCCGATGATAGCTCCGATGATTTCGATAATGAGGAATGTGTCCATGCGATTTGATATTCAAGGTTCAGCGAGAAAACAAGTAAAAGGCAACAGATGAAAATGGGATGATCCACCTGTTACCTTTTGCTTGGCTCTTTCGAGTTTTTAGGTCTACAAAGTTCCGCTGATCAAGAACAATGCGGCGACACCCACGATAGGATAAAGCTCGGCAAATACGGCTAAGATCATCGTGCGTCCAAAAAGATCGTAACCGGAGCCAATGCCGGCGATACCGTTGGCGGCAACTTTCCCTTGACGGATTGCAGAGAAGAGGCATACGATACCCAATGCCAGTGAGGCGCCGAATATTGCTGCTCCTTGGAATAGCGTGATACTTTCAACTAAGAATTTTGAAAGCAAGAAATACCCCAGGAAACCATACAACCCTTGTGTCCCAGGAAGAGCGGTGAGGATCATGTAGTTACCAAATTTGTCTGGATTTTTCTTCATCGCTCCTACCGAAGCGTTACCGGTGATTGTTACGCCGTATGCGCTTCCGATCCCTGAAAGTCCCAGCATGATTGCTATGCCTATGTAGGCTAATAAAATAGGTTCCATAACTTTTCTTTTTTTGTTTGTTTAATTATTGATTTGATTTATTGAATTTCCATTGATTGTTTTTTAAAGGGAGTATAAGCTTTTCCTCCTCCGTCAAAACCGGCATTATTGTAAAACTCCACAAATGTCAAACGCAAGGGATGGATGAACGCACCCAATCCATTGATAAATAGATTGATGCCGTGGCCAAACAACAGGATGGCGATTATAACCAACTCCCGCAGGATGATAATGTCGGGGGCAAAGCTGATCGCAAGGAAGTTAAACACACTTCCCAGCACAGAACCCGAAATACCTAAAGCGAAGAGCCTGATGTAAGAGAGTAGGTCGCCCAACAATCCGGTCACTTTGTTAAACACACCGTACAATCCCGATCCGATGCTTAACGGCACACCTTTCAAACCCTTTTCAGGACTGTTAAATAGCAGCATCATCGCACCGCCTAGACTAGAAAAAACAATGTGCAAGGTGATTTGCAAATCAGGGGTGATCGTATCTCCACCAGCCAATGCAAACGGGATGGCATTTCCCCAAATCATAATCAACCATCCGAAGGTGTCTAAGGAATATAAAAAACCATAGCGCATCCAAGTGGTTACGCCTTTGATGATAAGAGCGTATGTAATTTGCACTGCACCTAAGGCCAGCGCAAGATAAAAGAGCTGATTGGAATCCAATATGAATCTTTTCAATGGCTGAATCCAAGTCCAAGTCTCTTCCGACAATGTCATACCGAAGAATGTACCGCTGATGAATCCGAAGATCATCGTGCCAAGCCCAAGATAAGTTGCCAGCTGACCCGCCGATCTCATGAAATCGGAAGAGGCTTTCTTCTTGAGGAAAAATGATGCGATAAAGATTAGCAACCCATATCCAGCATCTCCGAGACAAAGTCCGAAAAAGACAATGTAAAATGGTGCGTAAAATGGTGTTAAGTCGTAAGCATTGTAGTTGGGGCGGTCGTAAAGATCGGAGATCATTTCGAAAGCCCGTGCGAACTTGTTGTTTTTATATTTAATTGGCGTATTATCCTGCGGTGTTGGGTTTTCGGAAGAGTAATAGATTGCCTCCTTCTCCAAACGGGCATTCGTGGCTTCTTCGTCTCTCACCGGCACATAGCCTTCCAGAATCATCAATCTTTCGCCTGCTGCGTTGTCGGCACTTAGTTGCACTTTTTCAAATGTGACCTCGTCGGAAAGTATGGTATGCTGGTGTCGTAAAGTTTGGATCGCATTCCGCGCAATGGTTTTGATCTCCATCTCCGCCTCTTCGATACGTTTCTTTACAACGGTTAACTCTTCCTCCAACACTTTCCCTGATTTCTCCGGAATATGGATGTGTTCGGCTTCAATCGGCGGCGTACTGCTTTCATTGGTAAATGTAGCAAAATAGAGTTGCGTTCCGATGGTTTTGAAAATTACCGCATTATAGTCTTCCAACCACTGCTGATCGAATTTCGACAAGGAAGTGGAGTGGAAGTGGATGAACCAGTTGCGTTTGTGAAAACGTTCGAGTGTTGTGGGATCGAAATCGTCTAACGGGAGAATTCGTTCGATCTCTTTTTCGATCAATTGTTTTTCTAACAATAACGCATCTTTTTCATTAAAAAGGGTTTCCACTTGGACGAGTAAATCGTTGCCTTTTTCGGAAGCATCTATTTGAGCAGTCTCCTTCACCTTTTCGTCTTCATTGATGCGGTTAAGCCGTTTAATCACCTCGGCATATCTTTTTTCCACCTCGATGATTTTGGCCAGATTCTCGTTTTCAAGCAGCACGCCGTTTTGTTTTTGAACGACATGCACCACACCCAATTCGCGGAGTCGATCTAAAAAATCGTGATAATCCCTGTGATAAATCAGGAATTGATACTTTTTCATCTTTTCAATCATACCTCATCCTCCTTTCTTTGCATTTTCTCGAGATTCGTTCGCATGATTTTTTGTGATGATTTCGACAAGCTCTCTTCATCTTCAAGGTAGCGTTTGATCTTTCGTATCGCATCGGAATAGCCCGGAATTTGCACTTTCTCGAAGAGGTTCACCTTTTGGGTGGTTTTTTTACGGGCATGTTCAAGTTTTTCAAGTTTGATTTGTTCCAACTCAGCCCGTATACCCGTTTCAGCCAATTGTTTCAACAGATTCACACCGTCTGGGAACCAGATGGGCGAGTTGAAATGACTGTAGGCTTTCTCATCGAAAACAATTGATTCATAAATCGGAAGCAGAACGCCGGCAATCTTTTTGGTGGTGATATGTATATCTTTCACTTCAATGAGATTGGGGTCAAACTCGTTCCATAATCCGGCAATGTGATCGTATTGTTTAATTTGTCTTTCCAAGGCTTCTTCCAATTCGGCAAAAGTATCTTTTGTCTTTTTCACCTCCATGCGTAACGCGCTTTCCTTGCTCTTGATTGTGGGCAGGGCGCGCGTTCTCACCTTCAGCTGTTTTTCCAGCGTCTGTAAAGATGTTTTGTTATATTGGAATTTAATTGCCATTTCTCGTATTTTTTATTTCGGCCAATACTTAGTTACCAGCTCCTGCTTAATATTCACCTCTTCCGGCGTGAAATACTTTGCAAACAACCGCCATGTAATATCCAGCATTTCCATTGTATTCACATTCACATCAATGGCTAGAATATCACGGGAGTAATCCTTTGCAAACGCTAATGTCCGGTTATCGTAATCGGTCAAATCGAAACCGTTTTCCATTTTGGTCTTCGCATTAGCGGCATCGGCATAAAGACGCACCGCTGCGTTCATCACCTGAGGATGATCTTCGCGGGTTTTTTTGCCGATTACTAACTGTTTGAGGCGGGAGAGCGAACGGAATGGATCCACGATCACCTTTCCGATGTCGGAATCGCGACGCAGATAGAGCTGTCCTTCCGTAATGTAACCGGTGTTGTCAGGAACGGAGTGTGTGATGTCGCCGCCCGAGAGCGTGGTTACCGCAATGATGGTGATTGAGCCGCCGTCGGGAAATTGCACCGCTTTTTCGTAAATCTTTGCCAAGTCGGAATACAGCGAGCCGGGCATAGAGTCTTTTGATGGAATTTGATCCATGCGGTTGGAGACGATCGCTAACGCATCGGCGTAGTTGGTCATATCCGAAAGCAACACAAGCACTTTTTCTCCTTTTTCCACCGCGAAATATTCGGCTGCCGTCAACGCCATGTCTGGGATCAACAACCGTTCTACCGATGGGTTTTCCGTGGTGTTGATGAACGATACGATGCGATCCAATGCGCCGGCATTGCTGAAAGTATTCTTATAGAAGAGGTAGTCGTCATTGGTCATCCCCATGCCGCCAAGGATGATCTTGTCGGACTCGGCATGAAGAGCAACGAGTGCCATCACCTCGTTAAACGGCTGGTCAGGATCGGCGAAGAAGGGTATCTTCTGTCCGGTAACCAATGTGTTATTCAAGTCAATACCGGCGATACCCGTTGCGATCAGCTCCGAAGGTTGTTCGCGGCGTACCGGATTCACAGACGGGCCGCCGATTTCCACTTCTATCCCTTCCGGAACCGGACCACCGTCGATCGGATCCCCGTATGCGTTGAAGAAACGGCCGGCTAACTGGTCGCCTACTTTCAAGCTGGGAGCTTTGCCCATGAAAACCACTTCCGCATTGGTAGGGATGCCTTCTGTGCCGGCAAATACCTGCAACACAACCTCATCACGATCGATCTTCACCACCTGTGCCAAGCGGCCGTTTACCGAAGCCAGCTCATCATTCGAAACACCCGTAGCTTTCAACGAACAGGTTGCCTTTGTGATTTTCGAGATCTTGGTATATATCTTTTGAAATGCTTTTGTCATAATTTGCTTGGTTTATTATTGTTGTTTTACTATTCGCAATCGGTTTTCAAGAAATCGTTTTACGTCAATCCGCCATGTTATTCCTGCTCGTTCAGTTTGGGCTGTTCACTCACCGCATGCTGAAGTTGTTCCAAGGATTTGTTAAAATCGTCGCTTTCAAATACGGAATAGTTCATCTGTTTACAGATGTTGATCAATTTCCGGAAGAAAACCGGCACATCATTGAAGTGATTGAATTTGAAATCAATTTCACAAATGTCGGTGATCAGGTCGAGCATATATTTCTGCCGGGGGATCGGTGTCACGGAGTCGATGGCGTCGAAGGCGTCTTGTTGCAGGATCACAAAGTCTAATAGTTCTGACTTCCAAAATGTTTGGTGATAGTCAACCGGCACGCCGTCATCACCTAAGATGCTAATCTGTTCAGCGATCTCTTTTCCTCGTTGCATGCGTGTTTTGAGATCGTTAACCTTTGGTATCCAGTCTGTTCCGATATGATTTTCAATATATTCTTGAAATTCGGGATACTCGATGTATTTAGAATAGGAATCGATCACATTGATAGCGGGGTAGCGTTTTTTATCGGCGCGTTCTTGTTCTAACGCATAGAAGCAACGGGCCACTTTCTTCGTATTCTCCGTCACCGGCTCCTTGAGGTTGCCACCCGCTGGCGAAACCGTACCGATGAAGGTAATAGAGCCTGTTGAGCCGTTATTTAGTTTCACGTAACCAGCTCTCGCATAAAAGTTAGCGATCAATGCTGACAAATCCATCGGAAATGCATCCGGTCCGGGAAGTTCTTCGAGGCGGTTTGACATTTCGCGGAGCGCTTGTGCCCATCGAGAGGTAGAGTCGGCCATCAACAACACTTTCAATCCCATCGCGCGATAATATTCCGACAATGCCATAGCCGTGTAAACGGAGGCTTCGCGGGCTGCTACCGGCATATTGGAAGTGTTGGCAATGATGATCGTTCTTTCCGATAACTTCCTTCCGGTATGCGGATCGGTGAGATGCGGATATTCGGCGAAGATTTCCACCACTTCGTTAGCACGTTCCCCGCAGGCTGCGATGATCACGATGTCGGCTTCCGCCTGTTTGGCAATCGCGTGTTGCAAAACGGTCTTTCCGGTACCGAACGGTCCGGGGATAAACCCTGTTCCGCCTTCTACAATCGGATTAGCCGTGTCAATCGGTCGGACACCGGTCTCCAACAGTTTGAAAGGCCGCGGTTTCTCTTTGTAAGCTGTTACCGCTTTTTTCACTGCCCATTTCTGTATCATGTTCACTTCATGATCCTTGCCATTTTCATCCGTGAGCACAGCGATGGTGTGGAAAATATTGTATTCCCCTTTGGGCGCAACCTCTTTAACCTTATATTTCCCTTCAAAAACGAACGGAACCATGATTTTGAGATGCTGAGCGTTTTCGAGAACCTCGCCCAACCAATCGCCGGCAACAACTGTAGTTCCGGGTGTGATGATGGGTGTAAATTGCCAAATCCGTTCTTTATCCAACGGATAAGTGTATTCGCCTCGCTTCAGAAAAACGCCTTCCATCTTGTCGAGGTCGTTTTGGAGGCCGTCATAGTTTTTGGAGAGCATGCCGGGGCCGAGTGTCACTTCGAGCATGTGGCCGGCAAATTCTACTTCATCGCCGGCGCGCAAACCGCGCGTGCTTTCAAAAACCTGGACATAAGCATATTTCCCGATCACCTTAATTACCTCCGACATCAACTTCGTTCCGGCCAAATTGATGTAACAAATCTCGTTTTGATATACCGGTCCGTCCACCTCAACGGTAACCAAGTTAGACACAATGCCGGTTACAATTCCTTTTGTTGCCATATATTTCTACTTTTATTAATTTTCAATGTTTTCTAACTTGTTGATGCCTTTTTTCAGATTGGCCACGATTTTTCTGAAAATCTCACCACCGCGTTCTTTATCAAGATTACGCCACCTTTCAATAATTTGCAGTTTGAAAAGATATCCCATGATTTTTTCAATGTCAAAATAATGGAAAAAAGTATTCTCTTCAATCCAATTCCAAAGCAGATTATCGATAGCCTGCTCTTTTTCAAGAAGATCCCTTTCATCATCGATATTGCGAATATCATCAAAACAATCGATCAGCTCGATGAGGCTGTGATTGGGATTACTGGATGTGCGCAACACCTGCGCCACTTCGTTGTCACCCACGATCAGATGCGTATATTCCATGCCGTTCCGTTTGCACGACAGCATCGTCAATATGTTGCGGATATTCATGTTCAGTTCCGACCACTCACGTAAAAATTCATTTTTGGTTTTACATAAATAATTATAGTATAAACCTGCTAAATGATCTTCCACATAAAAGGTTGGTTGATCATCATTTTCAAAGAAGTCTGTCAAGAATTTAAAGAAGTAATCGGGGTATTTCTTATTCCACTCTTCGTTTTTTGCATCTTCCACCATCGTGGCGATATTCTCTTCCGAATAGATCCCCATCTCATCAAAATCGACGAATTGTTCATGGTTTTTCAAAAAAGAGAGCAGATTGTAATTATCATGTTTTAACATCAGGTTCTGGATGGTTTTCTTATCCTTTTTGGATAACACGTCATCCAACTCCTCACGATATTCTTTGATCGTGAATACTTTTTTATGTTCGTCAAACACCAAGTCGGGGAGACCGGCGATAAATGCGTGGTATTCCATAAGTATCAAAACAAGAGGTCGATAAGTTGCGGCCGAAGAAAATCTTTAAAATACTCGATAAACTCTTCTTCGCCAAAGTTGATTTTATAGGTTCCGTCTGCCGGAGCGATGGAGAAAGCGTGTTTTTTACCGTTCACTTGTTCGATTTTAACGCCTTTATCCAATAACTCTTTCGCATTGACTTCAAAGTAGGATTTTAATGCGGCTGCATCTTCGCTGCCGATCACTAACGTTTCTTTTTTAGGCCATTCCGAAACGAGTTTAAGAATCAACTGTTGCATAAAATCGGGTGTGTCGAAGGCGGATTTCACTGCAGAGGTTGTCACTTTGTCTGTGATCAAGTTCGTGATTTCCGATTTAAGCGCTTCCACCGATTGCGAAGCATAAAGCTTCAGTTCCGATTCGGTGTTTTTTTTCATCTCCGCGGCTTTTTTTTGCGCTTTGTTGATGATCTCATCAGCTTCGCTTTTAGCTTCATCCGCCATTTTCTTCCGGCGGTTTTGCGCCTCGTCGATTAACCTGGCCGCTTCCGCTTCGCCTTTTTCTACGCCTTCGCGATATAGTTTGTCGGTTAGTTCTTGGATTTTTGCTTCCATATAATATGTTATGTATTGTTGTTGTGTTTTTTTAAAGCGCAAAGATACTAAAAAAGCGAAATTAATAAAGAAGTAATTCTCTATTGGCGCGGGGTATTTTTTTGAAATAGTATTGAGCGTCAATAATTTAAAAAATAGCCACTCTCCCCCTTTTCAACGAACGTCCTGTATATGCAGGTGAATTTGTTAGAAAAAACGATGGAGATAATGAATTGTTCAATGGAAAGGAGTAGAAAATGTGAAAATTTGAATGGGTAAATTACGCCTTCAAACATAAAACAGTTGTTTTCAAATGTGAAAAAAGCTAAAAAACAACTTGCAAAAAAGGCCGTTTTATAGTGATATAAGGTGATTTTATAGCTGTGAAAGTGAAAAAACCGAAAATATAATTAACATTTATTAGGAAATGAAAAAAATGTTATATTTGCACGCTCATACTAATGATGAAGAATATGTACATAATCTCCGGATGTAACGGAGCCGGCAAAACCACAGCGGCATACTACATACTCCCAGAAATTTTACGCTGTAAGGAGTTTGTGAATGCTGATGAAATAGCGAAAGGGCTTTCACCTTTTCAGCCGGAAAAAGTTATGTATGAGGCAGGTAGGATTATGTCAACCCGTATCAGCGGCTTGATAGAGCGGGGTGAGAATTTTGCGGTTGAAACCACGCTCTCCGCCATCACCTATCGGAAAAAAGTGGCGGAAGCGCAGGAGCAGGGATACGTTGTAACGCTAATCTATTTTTGGCTAAATAGTACCGAATTAGCAAAACAACGCGTGAAATTGCGCGTGGAAGAAGGAGGACATAATATCACAACACCGGTAATCATACGGAGGTATTATTCCGGATTGAAAAACTTCTTCGAGGTCTTCTTGCCGATTTGTGATAATGTGATGATGTTTGATAATTCCGACAACGCGCCCAAATTGGTCATGGCGAAAACCAAGAACCAAGATGCCGAAGTTTACAATAAAGAAATCTATAACCAAATATATGAAACGTATGTCCGCACAAGAAATTAGCAAGGTTCGTATAGCGATCCTCAAAGGATTAAATGATTCATCAAAAAATCTTCTAAACATGAAGATTAAAAACAACCGTTCCGTTGCCATTTCACGCAACGACCAAGTTCTAGTTATACCGGCGAGAAATCTTTACAGATAAGCAGAAAGGGATTCTCGCCGTTTCCCTTTTTTCCGTACTTTTGCATTTCTTTTCTCAAACATAGAAATGTATCTAACCAATTTAAAATTAGCTAATTTTAAGAGCTATTCGGAAGCGGATTTTGACTTTTGCCCCAAAGTGAATGCCATCGTCGGGGAGAACGGATCCGGCAAAACTAACCTCTTAGACGCCATACATTACCTCTCATTTTGCAAAAGCTATTTCCTTGCGCAAGATAGCCTCTCCATACAGTTCGATAGCGACTTCTTTGCGATACATGGTGATTTCATAAACCCAAAGGACGAACAAAAAACCAAGGTGAGTTGCACCTTCAAGTTGCCCGGACGCAAAGTGATGAAAGCAAATCAGAAAGAGTATCAATTACTTAGCGATCACATCGGGCAATTCCCCCTCATCATGATTTCACCTTATGATAATGACATTATCAACGAGGGAAGTGAGGTGCGGCGAAAGTTTTTCGACATGATTATCTCGCAGTTTGATAAAGAATATCTCAGAAAGCTAATTTCTTACCAGAAAATCCTGACACAACGCAATTCGCTCATCAAGCAATTTATCGAACAACGTTATTTCGACTGGAACCTGATTCAGATCTTTGATATGCAACTTTCGGAACCATGCCAATATATATATAGTAAACGCAAATCATACATCGACTCAATAATGCCGTGTTTCAATGAGTATTATACGTTTATCTCCAATGGTAAGGAGGAAGTTGGCATAAAATATGAATCTGGACTTTCTTACTCCACTTATGAAGAAGGAGTAGCCAACTGTGAACTTGCCGATCGAAAATCGGGCTACACAAATTTTG
>JAJDJJ010000007.1 GCA_030267125.1 Bacteroidales bacterium OttesenSCG-928-B11 | reverse complement strand
GCCCATCGAAGGCGAAGTAATTTATATTCAAGCTAAAAATAAAAAATCACCTATTGCCTACCATACTATAAAAATGGGTGAAAGCCCAAGATACATCGCCCAGAAATACGCAGTTCCGTTGGAGATCCTATACCAACGGAATAATTATTCTGCGGAGGAATTTAGTGTGAATAACATTATATGTATAGCATGTAAAAAATAGAGATGGCCGATAAGGAATTCTATCACTTTAACCCGGAAACACTTGCGTTTGAAAAGAAAAAACTCACTTTTAAAGAGATTTTTAAAAGAGCGGTTTGGCTGGTAGCATCGGCATTGTCGTTTTCGATTTTGGTACTGTGGCTCTCGTTCTATCTCTTTGATTCCCCTAAAGAAAAGATGCTGCAACGGGAAAATAACGAATTGAAACAGGCTTTGAAAAATGCAAACCAACGGTTAGATATGATGGATGTGGTTTTAACAGATATTGAGGAACGGGATGATGAAGTTTACCGTACTATTTTTGAGGCGGAACCACTCTCCCGGAAGGCAAAATTCTCCACTCTTTACACACAATCAAAATACAGCGACTTGAATCCCAAGGAGGCGACACTGCTGTTGAACGAGATCAAAGAAAAAAGTGACCAGCTGACCGTGCGGTTGGCGGCACAGTCAAGATCATTAGACACGGTGATGGATTTGGCACAGAAAAAAACCGAGATGTTGTCGGCGATTCCGGCGATTAGGCCGTTAAAGAACATGTACAATATCACCTCTGGTTTTGGCCGGCGCTATCATCCGATTCTCAAGACATTACGCCCCCACACAGGCATTGACATCGCGGCTCCGAAGGGTACGCCCGTCTATGCCACCGCAGATGGGACGGTTGCCCGCGAAAACGGGGGATCCGGCTATGGTATCACAGTGATTATCAATCATGGCTATTCTTATCAAACAGTATATGCCCACCTCTCTAAAAAAGTAGTTAGATCGGGACAAAAAGTTAAGAGAGGTCAAATTATTGGCTATGTCGGAAGTACAGGGCTTTCGATGGGAACACACCTCCATTATGAAGTGTTGAAAGGCGGAAAATATGTGAATCCGGTGCACTATTTTTATAGCGACATCACCCCGGAAGAGTATGAATCAATCTTGAAATCATCACAAGAAGTAAACCAATCGCTTTCATAGTATGAAGATAATTAATAATATATCTTATTTTTTTAAAGCGATTAAGCGCAATTGGAAAACCAAATACCGGTTGCTTATTCAAAATACGCTCACTCATCAAAACAGGATATCCATCTTATTGAGTCCAAGAAATATATTTGTACTCTTAACCACATCGATTTTTATCTTGGTGGTGATCACCATCTTGCTGATTGCCTTCACGCCGTTGAAATTTTATTTTCCCGGTTATGCGCGACCCGAAGATTACAGTGAATACCGGAAATTAGCGGAAAGTGTTGATTCATTAGAAAATAAATTGAGAATAAACCAGCAATACATAGCTAATTTCTATCACGTTCTGAATGATCAAATCATTGAGGATGAGAAAGAAATGGTGGAAATTAACAATAAAGTGGAGACAAAGGAAGCATTGAAAGATGCGGATATTAAAAAACGACTTGCAGCGAAGGAACGGATTTTTGAGGATGCCGAAATGATTCAGGAGGATGTGATTCGGGAGGGGGTAACGCATTCGGTGTCGGTTCCGGTAGGGAAAAAAACAGAGATGAGTTCACTGTTATTGTTGCCGCCTACGCACGGGGTCATCGCCGAGCGGTTTGACCCGGTTAACGGACAGATGGGCATCGTCATTAAGAACCAAGCGGGCACATTGATCTCCGCTGCTGCGGATGGTGTGATTATCTCTGCTGGATATGACCCGAAAGGAGGGAATACGATTATTATCCAACATGCCAATAACTTAGTATCTATTTACGCGCATTGTGAAAATATCCTCAAAGGCACAGCGCAGAAGGTGAAATCCGGCGAACCGATTGCTAAAATGGGCGATAGCGGACAAACAACCTATGGGACAAATCTTTACTTTGAACTTTGGTACAATGGAATACAAGTAAACCCATTGGATTATGTTGTATTGAATTAAGAAAAATTGTTTTGAAACCTTGAAACGATATTTATGGAAAAAACTTTTACGATAGATACCGGAATTGCACCGGGGCTGTATGGGACAAACGATAAAAATGTACAGCTTCTCTCCCATATCTTCCCGAAACTGAAAATTACGGCTCGCGGAAATGAGGTGAAAATCGCCGGAGAGGAATCGGAAATTGACACCCTCATTGACCGGCTGAATTTGCTGGTTATTCATTATGAGCGATTTGGAGGATTGACAGAAACCGATATTCTCAATATCACGTCCATGGAAGATGATTCATTTTACCGATTAGATAGAGAAGGACTGAGCGGAGATGTTTTGTTACACGGTCGTGAAGGCAAAATCATCAAGGCGATTACACCCAATCAGAAACGCTTGGTGGAGAGCAGCACCCTAAACGATATGGTGTTTGCCATTGGCCCCGCAGGAACAGGGAAAACATATACTGCCGTAGCATTGGCGGTTAGGGCATTAAAGAACAAACAGATACGGAGAATCATCTTGACCCGCCCTGCGGTAGAGGCCGGTGAAAACCTGGGGTTCTTGCCCGGGGATCTGCGAGACAAATTAGACCCTTATCTTCAACCGCTCTACGATGCGCTTTGGGATATGATGCCAATGCAGAAACTGTTAGGCTATCTGGAAGATAAAACGATCGAGATTGCGCCGCTGGCTTTCATGCGCGGACGTACGCTCGACAATGCGTACGTGATTCTTGATGAAGCACAAAATGCCACCGACGGGCAGTTGAAAATGTTTTTGACCCGGATGGGGAAAAACGCCAAATTTTTCATCACAGGAGATATAACCCAGATTGACTTGCCGCGCCATCAACATTCGGGACTGGTGCAAGCCACTCGCATCCTGAAAGGAGTGAAAGGTATCGATTTTGTCTATTTAGATAATTCGGATGTGGTTCGCCATCATTTGGTTACAAAAATCATCCAGCGTTATGAAAATTGGGATCAAGAGAAAAACGATAATTCGAAATAATGAAATGGCGCTACCTCCTTTTCCCGTTCGCTCTGCTATATGGAACGATAGCTGCTTTGCGCAGATGGTTCTATAGATCGGGTGTTTGTAAAAGCTACCATTCGGTAATCCCGACCATTGTAGTGGGAAATTTACGCGTGGGAGGCACAGGGAAAACGCCACACACCGAATACCTCTTGGCATTAACGAAAGAGTGGGGGAGAAGCGCATTGGTTAGCCGGGGATATGGAAGGAAAACCAAAGGCTTTCTTTTAGCTAATAATTTATCCGAAGAGCAACAGACCGCCAGAAATATTGGCGATGAACCAATGCAAATATTGCGAAAATTTCCAACTACAATCGTTGCTGTTTCCGAAAAACGGGCAATCGCACTGAAAGAGCTGGAAAAACTGACTCCTCCAATCCAACTGGCGGTGCTCGATGATGCGTTCCAACATCTGCCAATTGCAGCCGGACTAAAAATAGTGCTGACAGAATATGCCGATCCTTACTATGCTGATCTTCCGTTACCGGCAGGAAATCTGCGGGAGTTTGCTTCTGCGGCTAAATCCGCCGACATCATCATCGTCACGAAATCTCCTGAAAATCTGTTACGGGATGAAGCAGATAAAATCAAAGAAAAACTGAGGCTGGCGAAAAAACAACACTGCTTCTATACTAGATATATATATAATAATATAAACCCACAAAATCGGAAGGCTGAAAACATACAAATTTCGAGCTCTACACCGGCATTATTACTCACAGGAATTGCTAATCCCAAACCCATGATTAGGTATTTATCTGAACAATTTACCCTAATTGAGCATTTAGAATACCGAGATCATTATGATTTTAAGCTCCATGATTTGGAGAAGATAAAACGGGGATATGAAAAACTGGGAGAGCAAGCGATTATGGTCACAACCGAAAAAGATTATGCCCGATTGCAATCATCAGCAATTTCTAAAGAGATGGATCAATTTCCGATTTTTGTTTTGCCGGTGAGGATTGATTTCTTGTTCGACGAAAAGAAAAATTTTAATACAATAATAGAAGATTATGTTAGAAAGAATACAAAAAATAGCTGATTTCTTGAATAGCAAGAAAGTGGGCAACCCCAAAATTGCTATTGTGTTAGGCTCTGGATTGGGGAATTTGGGCAAAATTGTTGAAAAACATGTTGAAATTCCATATAAAGAGATTCCGGGTTATCCGGTTTCTACCGTTGCGGGGCATGCCGGCACTTGGATTTACGGAAGATTAAATGGCGTGGATTTGGTTGTCCTCAATGGCAGATTCCACTATTACGAAGGATATGACATGAAGGAGGTTACTTTGCCGATTCAGGTTTTGAAAGAGATCGGCATTGAGAAAGTGATACTCTCCAATGCGGCTGGCGGTATGAACCCTACATTTAAAGTGGGCGATGTGATGATCATCAACGATCATATCAACCTATTTGGCGATAATCCATTACTAGGAAAGAACGACGATAAACTCGGCCCGCGTTTTTTAGATATGAGTGAGGCATATTCGCGTAATATGCGAAAGGTCGCATTCAAAGTGGCTAAGGAACATGGCTTGCATGTGCAAGAAGGTGTTTATATGGGCGTGTCGGGACCTTGTTACGAAACGCCGGCAGAATACCGTATGTTCCATATCATGGGAGCTGATGCGGTGGGCATGTCAACCGTGCCCGAGACGATCGTTGCGCGGTACCGCGGAATGGAAGTTTTTGCATTCTCCGTGATCACCGATTTGGGGATTGTGGGACGGGTGGAAAATGTTTCCCACGAAGAGGTGCTGAAGGCGGCCGAAACCGCGGCTCCGGTGATGGAGAAATTGGTGATTGAAATGTTGCCTCAACTGTAAATCCGTAAGCGATTACCATTATATCTGGTTTTGTAGTATTTGAGCGGAAGTTCCGAAGGTCCGTTGATGGGCAGGCCGTCTAATATGTTGAATCGGGATCCACAGCAACTGTCGATCAACACCAATCCGCTGGGATCCACGCAAATCCAAGCATCGGGATTCTCCCAGTCATAAGGACAAGCTCGGTCATAAGCGGCAAATGTTTCATAATCAATTCGATATATCACAATTCCGTTTACCCCTCCCGTAAAATATTCATGCCCGCCGAAATAATTCAAGCCGGGATAATTAGGATCATTGGGGTATATGGTGAAATCAACGTGAACATTGGGAATAGTGGGGTGCACATAATCTCCGCACCCACTTGCCATTATAAGAAGGGAAAGGGTTATTATCCCATATATTTTTCTGCCATTCATTGTTTTAAGACTATTTGTTTTTTTGTACCTTTGCGCCGCAAAAATACGGATGCGCAAAACAGTACTCCCAATAACGAAAAATAAATATGGATATTATAGAAATACTTTTTCCGATTGTTGTCACAATATTGTATCTTTTTTTCGTGGGTAAAAAGAAAAAAAAGGAAGAACCCGTCAACCCGCAACCCCCATATTTTGATTATGATGATGAGTACGAAGAAGAATTTTCAGAAATTCCGATTCCGGTTGATGCTTTGGAGGAAAAAAAAGGAAATCCTCCAAAAATAGGTGAATATGTCAATTATGACAAAATAGATGACACGATATGGGAAAAAGTGGTTTCACAGAGAGAAATAGAAAAAAATGAATCATATTTTTTTGATAATGAGCAAGAAGATAACTCGGGAATATCAATAAAGATAGAAAAAATAAGAGAAGGCATCATTTATTCTGAAATTTTAAAAAGACCTTATAATTAGATAATTACAAGAAAATTTTAAATTTAGGGATCAGAACTGTTTAGGCGGGATTTTTTTTTATAAATTAGCCGCCCCAAAAAGAGGATAAAAAGTTTTATGTATGTTTAATATAAATTAATGGCTATGATTAAAAAATTACTCTTAACAATTGGAGTACTCCTTTGCTGTGTCAGTTTTGCGTTTTCACAGGCGCCAGGCACGCTACAAGGGATTGTAAAAGACAATTTCGGGACTGCTCTGGGTATGGCTGAAGCAAGAATTATTCTTTATCAAGAGAATGATCCTATTTTGGACGCCTGGATTGATGGTAACGGATCTTTCAAACTCTCCAACATCCAACCGGGAACGTATGATTTGGAAGCAATGCACCTTACATCCGGTAGATCACAGAAAAAAACAGGTATTTACGTTGCGCCTGACGCAATCGAAATCATTGACTTTGAAATTAATTTAGGTGGAGGAGAGGACGGCGACAGCCCTACTATGCTGAAAGAAATTGTGGTAAAACACAAAAAACCGGTGGTTGACATGGGAGACCCGAAAACACAGACAACCATTGATGGAGAACAATTGCAAAAAAGCCCGGGTCGTAGTGCAACGTCAGCCTTGGCGACGGCAGAAGGGGTTAGCTCCATTGACGGGAATATCATGTCTGTACGCGGTAACCGTAGTGACGGGCAGGTAACCATCATTGATGGGGTGCGTATGCGCGGTAGCGGTGCTGTGGCAATGCAATCCATGGATGCGGCTCAGCTGATCCAAGGGGGGATCCCTGCGGAATATGGCGACGGTACCAGTTTCCAAGTTTTCAATACACGCGGTGTGCCTAGGAACTTCTCCTCTAGCGTTGAGCTTAGAGGTTCCGTTGACGGATACAACAACTTCTTGGGTGCCGCCACCGTTTCCGGTCCGATATTGAAAGGGAAAGATTCCACAAGGATAAGAATGGGCTTCATGCTTTCGGGTGAAGGATATTTCAATCAAGACAGCAGACCGTTGAGAGGCGGATCCTGGGTGGCTAAAGATGAGGTTATCCAAAGCTTGATTGATAACCCTATGAGATACAGCAACACTGAATTCGGCGCATTCTCATCTAACGCAAGTTATTTGCTGGAAGACGCTTTCGAGAAAAGAAGAGTGAGACAAAATGCTGAAAACTGGGGATTCATTATCCAAGGAAAAATAGATATCCAACCGATAAAAAGCGCTGACCTTGCTAAGGCTAATAGCCTTAGAATCAGCTTGAATGCAATGTATGACTACGGTCAAGGCAAAAGCTGGGGACGCACTTCGTCATTATTCAATAATGCCAACAACGCTATCTCGAAAAATTCAACCATGCGTTTGTTCGCCAGAGTAAGCCACATGGTGATTCGCAAAGGCGCCGAAGATAGCAGCAAATTGAAAAACTTGACGTATGACTTCAACGTGAGCTATACTAAATACAATTATGAAGCGTATGACAAAGAATTAAGAGATAATTTCTTCGCATACGGGCACTTGGGAAAATTTACAACGCATAGAGCTTCAAGCTACTCATTGTCAGATTATACTGCTCCGGATAGCATGGTGCATGACAACGTTTATGTATTTACCGGTGTTTATGACTCATTGATAACTTATACCCCGGGACCATACAATCAGGATTTGGCAAATTATAACTTGAATATGTTAGATCAATTTGGACCGGATATCCTGAATGATTTTTACGGATACCAAGTACCTTATAACTTTAATATCTACCAACAGTTTGGCGGGTTGCTTAACGGTGACCGTCCCAGCTCTGTGTACAGCATGTACCCGATGCCAGGAATCAACGCAGGCGGATATGTGAAATCAGAAAGTTCCACATGGGGTGCTAAAGCCAGTTTGACTATGAATGTGGGAGCACATGAATTGAAATTGGGCTTTGAATTGGACAGACCCTCTTCAAGATACCACTCGGTAAGTGCTAACTCCTTGTGGACATTGATGAGACAACATACCAATTCGCACTTTAAAGACGCGTTGGATACAGAAAACCCGATTTGGAACGAAACAGGCGACACTGTACGCTTCAACTACTTGCCCGCATTGAACGCACAATCAACTTTTGATAGAAACCTGAGAGAAAAATTAGGATATGATCCCAATGGAACAGATTGGATTGATGTGGATAACCTTGATCCTTCAACATTTGATCTCTCCATGTTCTCCGCAGAAGAGTTATTGGTGGGAACAACAGCCGCAAGCCAAATGGTATCATATTATGGCTATGACTATACCGGTAAAAATAAATACAAAAAGAAAACCGATATTGACGACTTCTTTAACGGAAGAGATGAAAACGGAAACAGAACCTATAACGTGGGTGCATACGAACCGGTTTATATGGCGATGTATTTGCAAGATAGATTCGTAATCAGAACATTGGTGTTTAATGTGGGGGTTCGTGTTGACCGCTTCGATGCAAACCAGTCCGTATTGAAAGACCCCTATTTGTTCAGACCGGCACATACAGTAGGATCTATTAAAGAGGAAATTGGCGAAGGAGTATCGGAAGGTTTGTTCGTAAGCAACGCAAGAGATAACTGGGTTGTATATGTGGATAGAAGAGACGAGAAATTGGATTTGACAAACTCAAGCATTATCGGTTATCGTGACGGTAATGATTGGTATGACGCAAGTGGACAAGCAGTTGTGGATGCCGACAATTTGATGGGTGCCAATGGCGGACCAATTTTGTTAGACGAAATCGACAGAACCCTGATCTCTAAAGTGGATGCTAAAGCGTTTATGGATTATGAAACTAACTGGTCGGTGATGCCGAGGTTGTCTTTCTCATTCCCCGTGTCAACAAGTAAATCACGCTTCACAGCACACTATAATATTGTAACTAACCGTCCTCCCAACCTCCAATTGGATCCGGTTAGCTATTTGTTCATCGAAAAATATGGTAAAAACCAATCATTCGTGGTTTCCAACCCTAACTTGAGACCCCAAAAGAGTATCGAGTATGAATTGGGATTCTCGCAAGCATTAGGTGATGATGCCGCTATTAACATTACGGCGTATTATTCTGAAAAACGAGACATGATCCAAACTTACCGCTACACTCAAGCGTATCCGAGTACGTATTATTCATACGCTAACCTTGACTTCGGTACGGTACAAGGATTCTCTATCAGCTATCTTATGAGAGATATTAAAAACGTGACTCTTCGCGCAGGATACACCTTGCAGTTTGCAAAAGGAACCGGATCTTCCGCTTCTTCAAACTTGGCGATCATCCAATCCGGACAACCGAACTTGAGAACCTTGACCAATTTGGAATTTGACCAAAGACACCGATTCAGCTTGAACTTAGGCTATACATTAGGAACAGGGTTGAACTATATTGGACCAACAACGACAAGAGTTATGCAAGATGATACTAAAAAAGAGATCAGATGGTTTGAAAACATGTCGTTCAACCTGATCTTCTCTGCGGCATCCGGTTTACCATACAGTAAATCAAGCATCGCTTATTCTGGAATCGGACAGGGTGGCGCATCTCGTCTCTCCGGAACGATCAACGGCTCACACAAACCATGGACTTTCCAATGCGACTTGCGTATTGACAGAACTTTTATGCTTGAAGGAAAAGCTAAAGAAGATGGCAAAAAAGCAAAAAAATCCTCAATGACGGTTTATGTGGACGTGACCAACCTTTTTAATTTTAAAAACATTTTGGGTGTATATACCTATACTGGAAATCCTGAAGACGATGGTTATTTGACAGCTACGGAATACCAACAACAAATCAATTCGCAAATCTCTGTGGATTCATATAAATGGTATTACAATATGGCCGTTAAAAACCCATACAACTATAGTGCTCCGACAAGAGTTAGCCTTGGTTTCATGTTCAACTTTTAATCAATAGAAAATCAAAAAGGTATGAAGAATATAAATAAAGTATTATTTTTAATGGTCGCACTTGCCGTGCTTGGCGCGGGGCAACTGCGAGCTGAAAAGTCGCGGAATGTGGTAAGCGTGCCGCGGGCGAAATCAGGTAGCTCGGCACAGTGCTTGCCTGCGACAAATTCAAATGAATTAACCATCAATAACGTAAGAGCCTACTTGGAGACCAACGGGACAATGTGGTACGTAGAGGTGGCTGAATACGAAGTGCCTAAAGGATCGGGAAAAACTTCCATGTTCTGTGCGGCATTATGGATCGGAGGACGCGATGTGAACCAACAGCTTAAATTGGCTGCCGTTCGCTTCCGTCAATATGGAGACGACTTCTTCACAGGGCCGCTTTCCACTATCGATGCTTCCGTTTCGCAAGAAACCTGTATCGAATACGACCGTTTCTTTAAAATAACCCGCGCGCAAGTGGAAAACCACATTGCCAATTGGGAAGATCCGAGTTATACACCCCCGTCTATCATTACCAATTGGCCGGCACACGGTGATGTCGCTTTAGGACAATCCTTGTTCCTTGCTCCTTTCTATGATGCGGACGGTGATAAGGAATACCACCCTGAAAACGGGGATTATCCTTACTACGATTTGGAAAACGAATTGTGTCCTTGGACCGATGAGAACATAGCGCGTGCTGCTGCGGATGAACTTCCAAAAACTCCGGAAGAAGAAGCCGGTATTTCAAAAGGTATGATCTATGCTGACCATGTGTTGAAAGGTGATGAAACCCTGTTTTGGATATTTAACGATAAAGGAGCGCCGCACACAGAATCACAAGGTGAACCTATCGGTTTGGAAATTAGAGGGCAAGCATTTGCTTTTTCTACAAATAACGAATTGAATAACATGACATTCTATTCGTATGAAATTATCAACCGTTCATCCTTTGAATTGACAAATACCTACTTCTCTCAATGGGTTGACCCTGACTTAGGTTACTCTAGAGATGACTATGTAGGTTGTGATGTTGCCAGAGGTTTGGGATACTGCTATAATGGTACGGATATTGACGGACAAGGTCAAACCTTTGCGTATGGCGAACAACCACCGGCGGTGGGAGTAGACTTCTTCCAAGGACCTTATATGGATGCGGACGGTTATGACAATCCTGCGTTTGCGAAAGAGACAAAACTGGGTCCCTCATTTGCTTATGTTGAAAATCCATGTGATATCGTTGCCTTGAATGAAACGGAACTTACCATGTCCTGGGGAGGCGAAAATAACGATAGTATCTCGAAAAAAGTGATGGTGAGATCAGAAGCAATCAACGGAGTGAACTTTGGTGACGGTATTGTAGATAACGAACGTTTCGGTATGAGACGCTTCGTGTATCACAACAATGACGGTTCGGTTACCGGAGACCCTTCTGTGGCTTTCGAATATTACAATATGCTCCAAGCCATTTGGAGAGATAATACTAGAATGAGATACGGCGGAAATGGACACCCTCAAGGTGGTGGTACCGGACCGGAGTGCGACTTCATGTTCCCGGGAACTACAGACCCATGTAACTGGGGAACGAAAGGTATTGACCCGCAGGATCCTAATCCCGGCAAATGGGTGGAAACTACCGTTCCTAACCCGCCGGAAGATAGACGTTTCATGCAGTCCGCAGGACCTTTCACGTTGAAAGCGGGTGCGGTTAACTATATTACTGTGGGTATTCCGTGGGCAAGAGCTGCTTCCGGTGGTGCCTGGGCATCTGTGGAATTATTGAAAATTGCCGATGATAAATGTCAATCACTGTTCGAAAACTGTTTTAAAGTACTCGATGGACCAGACGCACCGGACATGACGATCCGCGAATTGGAAAACGAATTGGTTCTCTATCTAACTAATGAAGATCCCATGAGCAATAATGTGGGTGAAAAATACGAAGAAACTGATAATCAAATTCCTGAATTTAGAGAATTCATCACGTATAAGGATGTCTTGGATACGGTGTATGTGAGCGAAGATACAGTTGTTACAGTAGAGAAAACTATTAAAGAAGTAACACAAATAGAAAACGATAGAAAATACAGATTCGAAGGTTATCAAATTTATCAATTGAAAAACAAAAACGTGAGTGTTACCGATTTGGATAATGCGGATTTGGCGCGTTTGATTCGTCAATGTGATGTTGAGAACTATCGCGAAAATGGAACAGCGATCGGACAGCTTACGAACTGGATTTACAACGATGCTATTAGTCAATCTGTGGCAACCGGAATGGTAGACGGTTCTAATACAGGCATCGTCCACTCCTTCTCTATTACTGAAGATGCTTTCGCTACTGGCGCAAGACAGTTGGTGAACCATAAAACTTACTACTTTATGGTATTGGCTTATGCTTATAATGAATACCTGCCATACAGCAACGCCAATGCCGAAGGCTTGGAAGGTCAGATGACCCCGTATTTGGCTGGTAGAAGAAATATTGCCGTTTATTCCGGTATCCCACATAAAACCATGGCGCAAGAAGAAGGATTGGTTCTGAACTCGGCGTATGGTACTCAGCCGATGATTACGAGAGTGGAAGGACAAGGGAACGGTGGATTCTTCCTCGATTTGACAGACGAAACCAGAGAGAAAATCTTGAACGAAAATAAAGTTCAACACCTGACTTACAAGAATAATTACGGTCCGCTTAATATCAAAGTTGTTGATCCATTACGCGTGAAACCTTTTGACTTCGAAATTAAATTCGTTGAAAATGGTGACGGTGATGTTACCGAATCAACCAAATGGAAGATGTCAATTGTGGATGCTACCGATGAAGAAATTATCGCGGCAGGTCTCTATTACGATGAAAGAATAGGGGAAACAACACAAAGAAAACCCCTTCGCGACTTCTATTCAGACACTACTATCGCAGCAAATAACGACCAGCTGATCCTAGAATTAGGACTTGCTGTTTCGATTAGAAACCAAGATTTTAAAATATATCAAAAAGAGGTTTCCGACTGGATCAAGAATGACCCTGCTACCCCTTGGAATTATGTGACGAAATCGAAATATGGACAAGTGGACTTCCTTGGAAGTACGATAACGTATGCAGATGAGTCAAAACCTTGGTTAGGGGGTGTTGCAGATGGAGAAGGTGACTATCCGGATAACTGGATCCGCGCAGGTCAGCAGACTTCTGGAGCATGGCAAGATGTTACTAACCAGAATGACGGGGTTAAAGATAACTTCAGCGAATGGCTGAAAGAGGATATGTTCTTTGTTGAGAAAAACGCTGTGTTGAATCCGTCAGGTTGGGAAACCAGAATATGGAAAGATCCTAATGGGCAATTTGAAAGCTCATCGGATAAACTTTGGGCGCCATACGTGCTTTCATCCCCCTACTTCGGAGGACCGCAGGCTAAGTATATGTCTCCATACACAACATTCAACAGTGAACCGCTCCCGGCTTATTTCGATTTTAGAACAACAGCTACTGTTAGTGTCAATGCACCGGGATATAATCAAACTATGACTAACCTGTATTCTGTGGATGTAGTTTTGACTCCGGACAAGAGCAAGTGGACACGTTGTGTTGTTCTGGAAGCCTGTGAAACTCAAAGTTTGGCTGATGGACAAGCAAGAAGACATGAGCCCAGAAGAGCTCCTTCAGTAGATAAAGAAGGAAGAACCGATACCGGTAACCCATACCCAAGCGATGATCCAAACTCACCCAACTTTATAAGCGCAACGGGGATGGGATGGTTCCCGGGATATGCTATTAATGTGGAAACCGGCGAGAGGTTGAATATCATGTTCTCCGAAAACTCATCCGACACGGCTAATAATGGACGAGACATGTTGTTTAATCCCACGAGTTTCTATGGACACGCATATATCCCACAGTTAGATTCTACTGTGGAAGCAAGCCAATCATTGTATAACAACTATTTCTTGCATACTGAAGGCGCTCCCGTTTCCGCATCACCATCTTGGGGAGGTATGCACTTTGTTTACATCTGCAATAGCGCGGGTAATACAGCTTCGTCTTACTTGAAAGCAGCAGAAATAAGAGAGAAAAGAACCTATAATGATGACGATAAAAAAGTAAGATCTTGGTCTTATGACCATGGCGGTACAATTGCCGGCGGATTATCTTATTATGATTGCGGAGCGTATGACCACGGAAAATGGCTCATTGAGAAATTTAAAACATTTGTGAGTGATGATCCGAATTCTGCACCCTCTAATCCTGTTAGACAGCAGAAGATGCAGCTGTTCAATAATGTGATGTGGACGAGTATCGCTATGCCGGCTTATAATCAAGAGGATAACTGGTTGTCAAATGAAGCAATGGTGAAATTGCGCGTTTCCCGTCCATACATGAGATATTTGTCTCGTTGGTACAATGATCCGGAGCAAGCTGACGGTGTATCCGAAAATAGAGGATTCCCGATGTATCGTTTCACGACTAAAAATATCGCGCCGGTGGCACAAGCGACTTCCGTTCACGAAACAATCTTGAAAGAGATTAATATCGTTCCTAATCCGTACTACGGTTTCTCCACATACGAATCAACACAGCTTGAAACCTATGTGAAAATTGTTAATTTGCCCGAGAAATGTACGATTTCAATTTTCACAGTAAACGGCTTGCTGGTACGAAAGATCTCAAAGGGAGACTTAGGAACCACTCATGTTACTTGGGATTTGAAAAATCATGCGAATGTTCCGGTTGCCAGCGGTATGTATATCATTCATGTTGACGCGCCTGGAATTGGAGAACGAACCTTGAAGTTCTTCTGTGCAATGAGACCCACCGACTTGAACGCATTTTAACATTATTAATCAGTAAATTTAATATTAGAAATTATGAATAATAAATATAGAAAATTAATAATAGTTGCCTTGATCAGTTTCTGTGCGGTATCGACCTCGCTCTTCGCAGGAAATACCGACCGTACAGGACAAGCGGGGGCACAACACTTGTTGATCGACCCGTGGGCAAAATCAAACGGTTGGGGATCAGCCGGCGTTTCAGAAATCGCAGGCCTCGAATCAATTTACTCTAATGTGGCCGGTATCGCACGCGGACAAAATACCGAGTTCGGTTTTTCCCGTACGCAATACCTCTCCGGTTCCGACAATGGAATCGGAATCAACAGTTTCGGTATCACACAAAGACTTCGGAAAAAAGATAAGATTTCAGGAGAATATCGAGAACTTGGTTACATTGGAATTTCATTGTTTACCATGAACTTCGGTGAGATCGATAGAACCACTGTGGAACAACCCGAAGGGAATATGGGTACATTCTCTCCTACATTAAGTTATGTGGGTATTCATTACGCCTATAAATTCAACAACTACATTTATGGTGGTGCCAGTGTTAAGATTGTGAGCGAATCAATCTCCGATTTGAAAGCACAAGGTGTTGCTATCGATGCCGGAGTGCAGTATGTGGCCGGAAATCTTGAGAACTTTAGAATTGGTGTGACCTTGAAAAATATCGGACTACCTATTAGTTACAATGGTGATGGTCTTTCTGTAAAAGGTTTCGTTACCAGTACGCCTCAGGAAATTACACTCGAGCAACGTTCAGCTCAGGCGGAATTACCCGCCCTGCTGACACTCGGTCTTTCGTATGATTTCTTATTCTTCGGTGGCACTGAACATGAGGGTAAAACCAATAAAGAAAGAGGTGACGAAGGATTGACGCGTAAAGATGCTCCTCACCGATTGACACTTGCCGGATCTTTTACCGCTAACTCCTATTCAAGCGACCAATTCGTAGTTGGTCTTGAATATGGAATGGGATACAAAGAAGGTATCGGTGATATCTTCCAATTAAGAGCCGGTTACACACTCGACTCCGATAGATTGAAATCCAGCAAAGATGATAATGGCGATAGAATTCCAAACGAATTATCAAGCTGGTATACAGGACCTTGTGCAGGTGTTTCTTTTGCTATTCCGTTAGCTAAGAAAAAACAAGGACTTCAAAAAATCTTGTTGGATTACGGATATAGATTTACAAACAAATGGAAAGGGAACCATTATATTGGTATTAAGTTAGCGATCTAAATCCCATTTTTCCTTATTAATTTAAAATTAAGGAGGCTTTTTAAGCCTCTTTAATTTTTGTTTTATATAAAAACCATATTAGAAATGAACACAATAAAATATTATTCAGAAGAGAGTCTTGAAGCCTTGAAAAAGGAACTATATGAATTAGAAACGATTGAAAGACCTAAAATCTCCGCAGCCATTGCGGAAGCGCGCGACAAAGGAGATTTGTCGGAAAATGCGGAATATGACGCAGCGAAAGAGGCACAGGGATTACTTGAGCTAAAAATTGCCAAGCTCCAAAACCTGATCGCCAATGCCCGATTGTTGGATGAATCTAAACTCGACATATCCAAAGTGTTGATATACTCTTTCGTAAAATTGAAAAATAACGCCAATAATGCGGTCATGTCCTATCAGATTGTACCCGAATCGGAAGCGGATCTGAAATCAGGTAAGATATCCGTAAGCTCGCCTATCGGCAAAACACTGCTCGGAAATCAAGCCGGTGATGTGGTGACTGTAGAAGCACCCGCCGGAAAAATTCAATTTGAAATATTAGAAGTATCCCGATAGTTATGAGTTCCATTTTCACAAAAATCATAAACGGTGAGATACCGTCATATAAAATCGCTGAAAACGATAAATTCTACGCTTTTTTAGATATCGCACCTTTGACAAAAGGTCACGCTTTGGTTATTCCCAAAATACAAACAGACTATATTTTTGATTTGGACGATAACACGTTGGCGGAGATGGCGGTTTTTGCAAAAAAAGTGGCCTTGGCTATCGAGAAAAATGTTGAATGTAAAAGAATTGGCACTGCCGTTTTAGGATTGGATGTTCCACATGCGCATATCCATTTGATCCCGATTGTCAAAGGGGATGAAATTAATTTTCAAAAAGAGAGAATTAATTTGACAAAAGATGAATTTTCTGCCTTGGCTAACCATATTTTAAATACTTTTGGACAAAATTTGTAAGCTAAAATAAATTTTGATAATGTGTTGACACCGAGCTTGATACCTGCTCTTGCGAGGCGCATTTGATTTAATAAAAAATATTGTCGAATGAAAACGATAAGCGAAAGCCCCATTACTACCCTGCAGATCATAAAACCAGATCTGATCAAAAAATATTACGAACTTAAATCCGGCGATGAATTATATGGCACGGTTGAGGTGATAGATAACTCAGGAACCCTTGCCCGTATCGAAACCACACAGGGTGTATTCACTGTGAAAAGAGCCGGGTTTTTTAGACCGTATATCATTTTCCGAAAAGAGAAGCATGCCACCGATGAAATCATCGCTTATCTGAACATCGAAGGAATCACGAAAATAATTTTAGATAATAATGCTTACTATTTCCGACTGGTTAATTTGTGGAAAAACCAGTGGGGCTGGACTAATGAGAAAAATCAAATCATCTTGCGATATAAGCCCACCATTGCCGGTTTCATTAAAGGCGATGTGGAAGTTTCCAAGGATTTTACCTATCTCTCTTTTTTGGAAACCATTACCGTTTTAGGAATCTATTTCCTCACCCAATTGGAAGACGAGATACTCATGCATAATGAATTAACATTACAATAAATAAAATCCGAATCATGAATATTGAAGAATTGAAAACGCTTGCCACGCAAGTGAGACGAGATATTTTGCGCATGGTTTATCATGCTAAATCCGGACATCCAGGCGGTTCGTTAGGATGCGCTGATTTTTTAACAGCACTATATACCAATATCTTACAGGCAACTCCCCAAAGTTTCACCGAAAAAGGCAAGGGCGAGGATATGTTTTTTCTCTCTAATGGGCACATTTCGCCGGTATGGTATAGCGTGTTAGCGAGAACAGGTTATTTTCCCGTTTCGGAATTGGCGACCTTTAGAGTATTTGGCAGCCGTTTGCAAGGTCATCCCAGCAATCATTATAACCTGCCGGGTATTCGGATCGCCTCCGGTTCCTTGGGTCAAGGTTTGTCAATTGCGGTGGGAGCGGCATTAGCGAAAAAACTGAATAATGACAGCCAAACCGTTTACGTTCTTACCGGTGACGGGGAACTCGACGAAGGACAAAATTGGGAAGCTATTCTTTTCGCCTCAGCCAATAAGGTGGATAACCTCATCGCTGTTGTAGACTATAACAAAAAACAGATTGATGGCTCCACAGATGATGTTTGCTCACTGGGTAACTTGAGAGCGAAATTCGAAGCCTTTGATTGGCAAGTGATGGAAATGGATGGAAATGATATGGCCGACATTTTGGATAAAATGGCCATCGCTAAGGATAATACCCGCAACCAAAAACCCGTTGTAGTGCTGATGCATACCGAAATGGGCATGGGTGTTGACTTTATGATGGGGACGCATAAATGGCACGGCACACCGCCAAATACGGAACAGATAGAGAAAGCATTGGCGCAATTGCCTGAAACAATCGGGGACTATTAAGCATATTTGTACTTGTTGGAGTGAAGATCATCAACCGCTACTTAATCAAAAAATTCATAGGGCCATTCGTTGTCACCTTTTTATTTGCCCTTGTGATTCTTTTGATGCAGTTTTTATGGGTTTATGTTGATGAATTAGTAGGTAAGGGGTTAGAAATCAAGTATATTCTAAGATTGTTATTCTATGCTTCCGCCACAATGGTCAGCATGGCAGCACCGTTGGCGGTTTTGCTCTCCTCCCTCATGACTTTCGGTGGCTTAGGCGAACATTATGAGCTGGTAGCTCTAAAAGCGTCCGGCATTCCCATCAGCAAACTGATGGCTCCCATCGCGCTTTTTTGTATCCTAATCGGTATCGGCTCTTTTTGGTTTAGCAATGCGGTCACTCCCCAAGCATGGATGAAAATGAAATCGCTGCAATATAACATCCGTAACCAAAAACCAACGCTATCGATTGACGAAGGCGCATTTTACGATGGATTCGATAATTATATCATCAGAATCGGGAAAAAACACAGGGATAACGAACGGATTGAAGATATCTTGATCTATGACCATTCACGTCATCAAGGCAATACCACAATGACGTATGCCTCGCACGGCACAATGAGTATTACCCCGGATGGGAAATATATGCTCTTTTACCTGTATGACGGTTACTTCTGGGACGAAAGTCGAAACGACAACAGTAAGGAGTCGAGATACCCGCTGAACCGCGCCCATTTTAAAGAACAGTACCGCCGTTTTGATCTCTCTTCTTTTGAATTGCAAGAGGAAGAAAACTCCTTCTACAGTACCAGCACGAAGGCGATGTCGATTGAAGAATTGAATGGACGGATTGATACCATTAAAGGGAGTATTGCCAATATTTCTGATGAGGCTGTACGTGCTTTCTATAATAGCTTGCACAATTTTCAAGCGGTAAAAACGCACCAGTTAAGCGCGGAAGATACTGCAAAAGTTTGTATCGATAGTGTGCTTTCGGGATATGATAAACACAGGCTGCAAAATATCTTTGGCTTTGCGAACCAGGCTTCGTATGGTACTTCCGGAAATGTGAGGTACACTTATGAAGATGTCAAATTCAAAAACGAATCCCTATGGAGCCACCAGATCGAGTGGCATAGGAAATTTACCAGTGCGGTGGCTTGTTTCCTCTTCTTTTTCATCGGTGCGTCACTGGGTTCTATCATCCGGAAAGGTGGTCTGGGTGTCCCGTTGCTCATCACCGTCGTCTTTTTTGTCATCTACTTCTCGCTCTCACTATTTGGAGAGAAATTAGCCAAAGGAAGTGCAGTACCCGTTTCCTTTGGGATGTGGCTCTCCACATTCATACTGATACCGTTATGCGTGTTCTTAACACGTAAAGCCACAACAGACTCAGCTATCTTTTCTGCCGAAGAGTATACCAAATGGTTTGAGAAGTTGAAAAATTTTGGAAAGAAAAATAGATCATGAAAATACTACAGATTTGCCAAAAACCTCCATTGCCCGCCGTTGACGGCGGTTGTATCGCCATGAACACGGTGACCGAAGGTTTGCTGCAAAGCGGATGTGATGTGAAAGTAGTCGCCATCACGACACCCAAACATCCTCTTGAGCTGGATAAAATCCCGGATTCGTACATTCAAAAAACACGTTTCGAATCTGTTTACATAGATACCACAATAAAACCGATACAGGGAGCTAAATCCATCCTCCTTAACCAGTCATATCATGTTAACCGTTTTATATCCAAAGAATTCGCCAATAAATTAGTGGAAATATTACGCAAAGAAAAATTCGACATTATTCAGCTCGAATCCATTTTTGTCGCACCCTATATTGATCTCATCCGCAAACATAGCAAAGCGAAAATTGTGCTGCGTACTCATAATGTGGAACATAAAATATGGGGACGGTTTATGATTCATCAAAAAAGTCCTGTTAAAAGGTGGATTTTGAAAAAGATGATTCGGCAATTGCGCCGCTATGAGCTGGGTGTCTTCAATAAAATTGATGCGTTTTTGGCGATATCCTTGCCTGATTATAACTTTTTTCATAAAAGGTTCCCCCAGCTGAAAGGCGACTTGATTCCGGTGGGAATTGATATAGACCGCTATCCTGTTGAGAATGAATATATCCCAACCGACAACCCCAAGCTGTTTCATATCGGAAGTATGAACTGGATTCCCAATCAAGAAGGGTTGACATGGTTCTTTGAAGAGGTGTGGCCCCTTGTGCATACGGATTACCCAAAACTCACTTTCAATCTGGCCGGCAGAAGCATTTCCAAAAAATGGTACGCAACCCCTGCCCCCAATCTTATCGTGGACGGAGAAGTAGAAGATGCCAATCAATATATTCTGTCTAAAGATATTATGATCGTCCCGTTGCTTTCGGGCAGCGGTGTCCGGATTAAGATACTGGAAGGTATGGCGCTTGGGAGAACCGTCATCACGACACCGATTGGAGCAGAAGGTCTTGACGTTGAAAATGGTGATAATATTTTCATCGCCGACACACCGCAAGATTTTGCCGATTTGATCGATAAATGTGTTAATAATCCTGAATTATGCAAGATTATTGGCGAAAATGCCAGAGAGTACATAATCTTAAAGCATAATAATGAGATAATAACTAAGAAGATCATTTCGTTATACGAGGGGCTTTAAAAAATTGCTACCTTTTTTCTTTACTAAAAAATCTGTGAATGAGCATATTAGATAATATAAACTATCCTTCTGACCTGAAAAAACTGGAATTAGATCAATTGCCGGTTGTATGCGAAGAATTGAGGAATTTTATTATCACCAATACGGCGGAAAATCCCGGCCATCTCGGCGCGAGTTTGGGAACGGTGGAACTAACAGTTGCGCTCCACTATGTTTTTGATATGCCTGACGACAAGATCGTTTGGGATGTTGGCCATCAAGCTTACGGGCACAAGATATTGACGGGAAGAAAAGGACAGTTTCATACCAATCGTAAATACAAAGGGATCAGTGGGTTTCCAAAGACTTCCGAGAGCGAGTATGATGTTTTCGGAGCCGGTCACTCGTCAACATCGATTTCAGCAGTGCTGGGTATGGCGACGGCTTCGGAGCTGAAAGGAGAACCCCAACGCAACCACATTGCGGTAATCGGCGATGGCGCAATGGGCGGCGGGATGGCGTTTGAGGCAATGAACCAAGCTGGAACCAGCAATGCTAATCTGCTTATTGTTTTGAATGATAACCATATATCGATAGACGATAGTGTGGGCGGTGTAAGCCAGCATTTGTTAAACATCACCTCTTCGCCAACGTATAATCGCTTCAAGAATAAACTGTGGGATTTTTTCACCCTAAAAACAGATAGGGCCAATTGGCTGACTCGTTTTCTCAGTAGCTTGGGAAATGTGGTAAAGGGATACCTGCTCAGCGGGAGTAATATGTTTCAGAGTATGGGTTTTCGCTACTTCGGACCTGCTAACGGTCACGATGTAATACAGTTAGTAGAGGTATTCCGTTCGTTGAAAACCATTCCCGGTCCCAAACTATTTCATGTGGTCACCGTGAAGGGTAAAGGACTCTTGATGGCGGAACAGGATCAAACAACCTATCACGCACCGGGAAGATTCAATCCCGATACCGGCGAAATTATTGAGTGTTCCAAACCGAATGAACCGCCCAAATATCAAACTGTTTTTGGTGAAACAATAGTAGAACTGGCTAAAAATGATCCGAAAGTGGTTGGAATTACACCTGCCATGGCAACCGGCTGCTCGCTGACCATCATGCGCAATGTTTTTCCCGAACGGGTTTTCGATGTGGGTATTGCGGAGCAACATGCTGTCACTTTTTCGGCGGGATTAGCACAGAGCGGTGCAATTCCGTTTTGCAATATCTACTCTTCATTCATGCAACGCGGTTATGATCAGGTAATTCATGATGTGGCTTTGCAGAATCTGCCGGTGATTTTTTGTTTGGATCGTGCGGGTTTGGTTGGCGAAGACGGAGCCACGCACCACGGTGCTTACGATTTGTCATTCATGCGCGGCATTCCGAATATGACCATAGCCTCACCCATCAATGAGAAAAATCTCCGTAATTTAATGTATACAGCATATCTCAACAGGGAAAACCCGTTTACAATTCGCTACCCGAGAGGAAAAGGGGTTACTACCGAATGGCGGACACCGTTGGAGAAAATGGAAATAGGAAAGGCTAACCAGCTACGGAAAGGCGAAAAAATGGCGGTGCTTTCATTAGGACCATTAGGAAATACAGTTTCCAAAGCATTGGATTTGCTGGAAACCGAAAATATAAATCCTGCCCATATCGATATGATTTTCCTTAAACCGTTGGATGAAAAAATGCTACACCAAGTGGCAAAAGATTACCCGATCATCGTGACAGTGGAAGACGGATCTGTAGTTGGCGGATTATTCTCGGCAATGTCGGAGTTCTTACAAAAGAATAACTACAAAAACAGATTGCATGCCATAGCGCTGCCGGATCGTTTTGTGGAACACGGTGACATGGAGTCACTCTATAAAGAAGTGGGGTTTGATGCCGATTCCATGGTCAATAATTTAAAGATATGGTTCAAAGAATAATTGTTAAAATAAGATAGTTATGAGAAAAATAAAACTTTTTTCTTTTTTGCTTGGCGTAATCATTATAAGCATAAACCTCCAAGGATGTAAACCTAAAAAAACGGATTCTACAACGCAATCCGTAGAGGAACAAGTGGAATATCCGGTAAAGCTTATTCCGAATCTGATCGAAACCTCCATTGATGATACGGAGATGTTGTATCCGTTGAGCGAGGATTTCTTAGAAGATTTTATGGAGATGGCGCAAAATTACGAAGGCATGCATGTGAAAACCGAGATTGCTTTTCCGGAGGAGTGGGGCCTTTTGTCGGTGGAAAATCTACCCGAAAGCAGGGAGCTGTGGCACCTGCAATCAAAATGCCGCGAATGGATGTATCTGGTGATCACTTCCGGTATGGGTACGCAACGGATTTTGGATCTACTTCCTGTGGCAGTAAATCTTTCTGTTCAGAAAGATAACATCTTGCAAACAGAACTATGGACTACCCGCCGCGAATCTGACGGCGCGTTTTTGGTGACCAAAGAATACAACTGGTTGCGTTCGATCGAAAATGTGTCCCGGATGGATTTAGATACCAATTTCTCCGCATATCAAAATGAAAGCCATGTGATTGACAAATATTATATCAATGATATGAGCCGTTTTGAATTTATTCCGCGTATCGACAGTATTGAATATAGCGCGGTGGTTTTCTATTATAACCAAGAAACCAAACCCGAAGAGTGGGATGAAGTCGCACCGATTCTGCAATCTTATTGCGAAGAGAAAGGCATCTTCTTTGACGAAATTCATTCAGGATATAATAATATAAAGATACGCGACTTCAAAATGAATGATATCGCGGAGGTTGATATCACACCCTACATGGGAGTGAGCGAAGCCGGTATGGTGATGTTCCACTCGAACGAAGAGCCTAAAAATGTAAGTTTTGGAAGCCATGAAAGAATGATGATTGAAATTAGGCGATACTTCAATATTTTGAATCAAGAATAGTTGTATATTTGCCGACTTTTGTGCAGAAATTGAAGATAAATTATTAATACTAAACACTTTATTCTATGAAAGACATCATTGCTTTGAGCCAGAATCCTTTAGTAGCTTTTTTAAAGAAATCCCCGAAAGATTTCACGAAAGCCGACATCATCAAATTCATTGAAGAGAATCAAATTCAAATGATTAACTTCCGCTATGTGGCGGGAGACGGTAAGTTGAAAGCACTCAACTTTACCATTACTAATAGAGATTATTTGGAACAGATCTTATCAACGGGTGAGCGCGTTGACGGTTCCAATATTTTCCCCGATTTTATCCATGCCGGGTCCAGCGATTTGTATGTGGTTCCTAAGTTCAGAACCGCTTTTGTGGATCCATTCAGCGAAATACCCACGCTTTGTTTCCTTTGTTGTTATTTCAATAAAGATGGAAAACCGATGGAAAATTCACCGGAGTACATCTTGAAAAAAGCATCCGATGCTTTCACGAAAGTGACAAACATGAAATTCGAGGCAATGGGTGAGTTGGAATATTATGTGATTGGCGACGAGATTCCGTTGTATGAAACCCCGGATCAAAAAGGTTACCATGAGTCTATGCCGTTTGTTAAATTCGAACAATTCCGCACCGAATGCATGCTTTATATCGCTAAAGCAGGTGGTTTGATCAAATATGGTCATTCAGAAGTAGGGAACTTCACATTGGATGGTAGAATTTATGAACAAAATGAGATCGAATTTTTGGTTTGCGATGTGGAAGATGCCGCCGACCAGTTGGTTATCGCAAAATGGATTATCCGCAGCTTGGCTTATCAATACGGCTTGGATGTTACCTTTGCTCCGAAAATTACAACCGGAAAAGCGGGCAGCGGATTGCATGTTCACACCCGTATTGTGAAAGGCGGTGTTAACCAAATGATTACAAAAGGCGAACTGAACTCTATCGCTAAGAGTGCGATTGCCGGTTACCTCAAATGTGCTTCATCATTGACCGCTTTCGGCAACACTAATCCGACTTCATATTTCCGCCTTGTACCACACCAAGAAGCGCCAACCTCTATTTGTTGGGGAGACAGGAACCGTTCCGTACTTGTACGCGTGCCGCTTGGTTGGACGCATAAAACCGACATGATCGCGGAAGCCAATCCATTGGAAAAACCAAATACCGAAGATTTCTCTCAAAAACAAACTGTTGAGTTCAGATGCCCCGATGGTTCCGCCGATATCTACTTGTTGTTAGCGGGGTTAGTGGTGGCTGCAAGACATGGTTTTGAAATGGAAGGTGCATTGGAGTTTGCAAAACAAACTTATGTTGACGTGAACATCCACAGCAAAGAAAATGCTGAGAAAATGAAAAAACTGGAACAACTTCCAGCTTCTTGTTGGGAATCTGCCGATGAACTTTCAAAACATAGACATATTTTTGAAAAACATGGTGTTTTCAATACCGAAATGATCGATGATATCATAAAACAACTCAAATCCTTCAACGATAAAAATATCCGCGAAGAGATTAAAGCCCGTCCCGAAATGATGGTGGAACTGGTGAAAAAATATTTCCACACCGCTTAATAGACAAATGAGAAGAGGCAAGTGGCGAAGGATATTTCTTCGCCACTTGTCATTCATTACCCTAAAAACCTTAATCTAAATAGTTATGAATATGGCTTGGTATGTTATCGCAATGGTTGCTGTTGCCACGGTGGTTTTTTTAACTGCTTTTTTTTCGATCAAAAAATTCTTGAACAGCGAACGGGATAAACGTTTGTTAGATTTGAAATTCGAATCCAAAAAACTGGTTACACCACTACGTATACAGGCATACGAACGATTAGCACTTTTTTTGGAACGAATTGAACCCAATCAGCTATTGCTGCGTTTAAATGATCCGGAACTTTCTGCCGATCAGCTGAAAACGTTGATGGTGACTTCGATCCGGGCTGAGTATGACCACAATTTGTCACAACAGATCTTTGTCTCTTCAGCTGTTTGGAACGCCATCGTTCAAGCAAAAGAGGAAACCATCAAGTTAATCAATCTATGTGCCGGCAAACTGAATGATGAAGCTACAGCTATTGACTTAGCATCACTAGTACTTGAGCAAGTCGCCGACAAATCGCCGATTGAGAAGGCTAAGGAGATGATGAAGGATGAAGTGCGGTTGTTGTATTAATCATTAATCATTAGCTTTTATGGAAAATTTTAAATTCGCAAATCCGGTAAAAATTATCTTTGGAAAGGATACAATCAAAGAGATCGTCAAAGAGATACCTCAAAATCAGCGCGTGTTGATTATTTATGGTGGTGGGAGTATCAAAAAGAATGGTGTTTATGATCAGGTGACACAGGCATTACAGCATCATACTTGGTTTGAATTTTCGGGTATCGAGCCAAATCCGCATTACGAGACATGCTTGAAGGCAGTGGAGTTAATCAACAAAGAGGAGATTGATTTCCTGCTGGCCGTTGGCGGTGGTTCGGTGATTGATGCCACCAAATTTATTGCGGCAGCAGTCGATTATGGCGGTGATCCGTGGGATTTCATGACCGGCAAGAGCAAAATCAACGGAGCGTTGCCGTTCGGTACGGTACTCACATTACCCGCCACGGGATCGGAAATGAATAAGGGATTTGTGATCACGAAAGCGGCGACACAGGAGAAGTTGGCCGGCGGATCGGCGCATACGTATCCGAAATTTTCCGTTTTAGATCCCGAAACTACTTATTCGCTTCCCGAACGGCAAACCGCTAACGGTATCATCGACACATTCGTACATGTGACCGAGCAATACCTTACCTTCGATAATCATGCGTTAGTGCAAGATTATTTTGCAGAGGGTATTCTGAAAGTGTTGCTGGAAGAAGCACCCAAAGTGATGACTAAACCTACCGATTATAATGTGCGCGCGAACCTGATGTGGGCATCTTCGTGGGGATTGAATGACTGGATTGGACAAGGTGTGGAGACGGATTGGGCAACCCACATGATTGGCCACGAATTGACTGCTTTCTATAATATTGACCACGGTCAAACATTAGCCATTGTGCTGCCCGGTGTTATGGATGTGCAACGGACAGATAAGAAAGAGAAAATCTTGCGCATGGGTAAAAATATCTTTAACATCACCGAAGGTACAGAAAACGAACGCATTGACAAGACGATTACCGCCGTGGAAAACTTCTTCCAATCCTTGAACGTGAAAACTCGCCTTAGTGATTACAATGTTGATGAGGTCGGAATCGAAAAGATCGTGCAACGCTTCAAAGATCGTAAATGGGCGCTTGGCGAACGAGGCAACGTCACGTATGACGTGGTAAAAGAGATCTTGCAGAGGAGACGATAAGGAAAAGGATAATTCATTATGTCACCAATAAATGCATTGGGCTGTAATGCCAACGATGCTGAGGCAATTTTTCCTTTTTTGCAAAATAGTACAGCATAGTCCAAAAACGGACACCTGTTAATTTTATTTATATTTGATTATCAATGAGTTGATCTATTGGCATGGCAATTGCTGTTGTTGTGGCAAACGATCAATAATGGATAAAGAAATTCCCAAGGCGGTTCAGCAGAGACAGAAAGTGATGCGGGGAGCACGCTATGTGATGGGCATTGTACTTGTAATCGGGGCGATCATCGTGCTGTTGGGATTGTTGCGTTCGCGGTTAGTGGAAAAAAGTCTCACCATCGGTACGGTAGATAGCGGTGTGTTGGAGGTTACCGTGAGTGCCTCCGGTAAAGTTATTCCGCTAGTGGAGTCAGTGATTGTGTCGCCCATCAGCACTAAGATCGTGGAGGTGTATCGTAATGCCGGCGATCTTGTCAAAACCGGCGATCCTATCCTGAAACTTGATTTGACCTCATTGGAATCTAACTTCGCCCAGAAATTGGATGAATTAGAGATGCGTAAAAGTCGCTTAGAACAACTTCGTGTTAATCAGGAAAACACATTGTCGGAATTGGAAATGCAGCTTGTGGTGAAGGAGATGATGTTGAAGCAACTTGAGAATGACTGGCGCAATGAACTTTATTTGGACAGCCTTGGTGCCAGCACCACCGAAAAGACCCGTCAGCTGAAACTAAATTTGGAAATATCCAAATTAGAGTTGGAGCAATTGAAACAACGTATTGACAATCAAAAATCCAATGCTGCCGCAGAACTGAAGGTGCAGGAATTGGATCTCAATATTTTCCGTAAAACATTGGAGGAGAGCGAGCGCTTATTGAAAGAGTCAAGAGTGCTATCTCCTCAGAATGCCACACTTACCTTTGTGAACCAGGAAATTGGCACGCAGATCGGTCCGGGGACACGTATCGCCACGCTTTCAGATCTCTCCAGTTTTAAGGTGCATGCGGATATTGCCGTGGGCTATGCCGACAAGGTGTCTGTGAGTGAGAAGGTGACGGTGGTGATTGGTAAAACGCAGCTGGAGGGTGTCATCAGCAATGTCACGCCTTCAGTCAACAACGGGTTGATCTCATTCGTAATTACACTCAATAATCCGGAACACAGGAGTTTGCGGGCAGGTTTACGGGCAGATGTGTATGTCCATTGGGGAGTGAAAGAACAGGTTCTTCGCTTGCCACACCATACCTTCTATATTGGGAAAGGTGAGTATGAACTGTGGGTGATTCGCGGAGATAAAGCAATAAAACAAAAAGTTATGCTGGGAGAATGTGGTTTTGATTACGTGGAAGTGATGGATGGTTTGAAATTGAATGACCGCGTGATTCTTAATGACATGTCGTCATTTAGAAATAAGAGGGAATTGAAAGTAAAGTAGGGAAGGTGCGAAAAGATGACACCAGGAAAGTTAAGGAAAAGAGAAAAACATATTTTTAGGATTCTGGAAAAACATAAAAAAATAAAACATCATGTCTATCATTAATTTAGAAGGGATTACCAAAATTTACAAGACCGATGAAGTGGAAACTATCGCCTTGGAAAATGTAAACTTGTCAGTGGAAAAAGGGGATTTTATCTCAGTAATGGGTCCTTCGGGCTGCGGGAAAAGCACGTTGCTCAATGTGATGGGGTTGCTCGACTGTCCCACCAAAGGCATTGTGACGCTCAATGGTGTCGACACCACCAAGATGAAAGAGAAAGAGACAGCGCATTTTCGTAACAAAACCCTCGGCTTCGTCTTTCAGAGTTTTCATTTGATCAGCTCATTGAATGTGTTGGATAATGTGGAGTTGCCGCTGATTTATCGTCACGGTGTCTCCAACCGCACCCAGCGTGCAAAAGAGGTTTTGGAACGCGTGGGCTTGTCGCACCGTATGCGACACTATCCTTCGCAACTTTCAGGCGGTCAGTGTCAGCGCGTAGCCATTGCCCGTGCCATCATCGGCAATCCTGATATCATCCTCGCCGATGAGCCTACCGGTAATCTTGACAGTAAAATGGGGCAAGAGATCATCGACCTGTTGCACCAATTAAACCAAGACGGCACAACTATCGTGATGGTCACCCACGATGAACAGATCGCCAAAACCACAAAACAGGTGATGCGATTCTTTGATGGCAGACGGGTTGAATAATGATTAATAGGGACACTATGTTAAAACAAACCTTTTACCTTTTAAGAAAAAACCCTTTCATCACTGTGATTTCTGTGGCGGGAACAGCGGTGGCTATCATGATGATCATGGTGATCTTGATGGTGGAGATGATCAAGACAATACCTATCGCACCGGAAAATAATCGGGACAAAACACTTTATATCAGATCGGAGATGTATAAAAATAAATCGTCAACGAATTGTGGACTTGTTAGTTATAAGCATTATAATGATTATTTGCGATACTTGGAAAATGCAAAATTGAAAACATTGCTTACGAAAGGACAAGAGATTATAAAAACATCTTCCGGCTCGAAACGTATGGAGTGTACGTGTAGTTATTGTGATGATAACTATTGGAAGTTTATCTCTTTTGATTTTGTTGAGGGAACTCATTTTAACAGGGAGGATTTTGCTGCCGGATTGAATAAAGCGGTGATTTCCCAAAAATTATCCGAAGAATTATATGGTAAAAAATCAGCGGTAGGAAAGACATTCATACTGAATAATAAAAAGTATTCCGTAGTGGGTATAGTGGAAAATATATCTCCCATCTTTCCCTACGCATACAGTGATATTTGGATTCCCTATACTTCTTCTTTTAATTATGAGAAAATGGGTTATTCCCTCCTGTTGCTGATGGACAGTAAGAAAGACAAAGCTCTTTTAACACAAGAAGTGAGGGAGATAGAGCAAAAATTCACCACAATACATGAAGGGGAACTGTTGACCTATCTGGGACCTTACTCGCAGCGGGAACAAGTGCATAACAAATGGAATAATAGCCCTACCAAAATAACCATGGAGACAATCAAGCTATCTGTGATTCTTTTTTTCCTTTTTCTCATTCCGGCGCTCAATCTTTCGGGTTTCAATCTCTCGCGGATTAAGAAACGGACGGAGGAGATCGGCATCCGCAAGGCGTTTGGTGCAACCAAAAGATCGATCATCAGGCAGATGCTGCAAGAGAACCTCATCACCACGCTGATCGGCGGTGTGTTAGGACTTCTCTTATCGTATATCGCACTCTATTTCCTGCGCAACCATCTTTTCATTGGACTTCCCGCCGATGCCGTCATTCCGCTTAATGCCATCGTCTCGCCCTACATCTTCCTTGTCGTTTTTTTAGCTTGCATTCTGTTGAGTGTCATCTCGACGATAGTGCCGGCCTTGCGGGCAGCGAAATTCACTATAGCCGAATCAATTCGAAGCTAAATGGGAGTGATATGAATTTTAAATTATTCAATTATTGATCATTATGCTAAAACAAACCTTAAAAATTGTATGGAAAGAACGAAAAACCAACCTTTGGATTTTGTTGGAGTTATTTATCCCGTTCGTAATTCTGAACTGCTGCCTGTTGTTCGTTTACTCTTTCACAAAAATGTATGTGGAGGATCCGGGGCATGATATCGAACACACCTACCAAATCATTCTTGATTACGAGGAAGAGGCGCGGAATGAGGAGAAAAGAGAGGAAAATAACAAAAAACTGTTCTATATGCTGGAACTCATCAAGCAACATCCGGCAGTGGAGAGTGCGGCTCTTTCCATTGCTAGCGCACCCAATATGACTTCTTACAGAGGAAATGGTATATATATCGATGGAGAATGGGCTGGTATTTGGCAAAAAGATATTACACCCCAATTTTTCGATGTGTTCAAGATTGATTTCTTGAAAGGGAGATCTTTTGATGAAAATTCCCTTGATCATAATGTTATAATCAGTGGTATGCCCGGAAATAGTTTTTTTGGAAATGACATTTTGAATGTTGGTGCCGTATACTTTGATAAGGATGGGGCAGCAAAAGAAGTGGTAGGCGTGACGGCCCCGATCAAACGAAGTCAATACGATGTTTATGAATTTGCCGTTTATTGCAAGATGACAATGGATAATAGAGCCTTGCCCACTTTTCATGAATTAAGTGTCAGAGTGAAACCGGAAGCGGATGTGAATTTCGAAGATCGTTTTTTTGAAGATATGAAAGATAGATTGGAGATTTATCCCTATTACCTCTCAAAAGTTGAATCCTATCAATTGCGAAAAAAAGAGTATGCCGAAATGATGGAGTATGATCGTGATTTGACAAATATTTCAATCATCTCTTTCTTCTTGTTACTTAACATCTTCCTTGGAATTGTAGGGACATTTTGGTTCAGGGTGCAGGCGCGGCGACAGGATATAGGACTACGTCTCTCGCTTGGCGCAACGAGCAGAGACATTCGCAGGGAGTTTTTTTCGGAAACACTGTTACTGCTTGGCATTGCCGCTGTTTTAGCACTGGTTGTGATCGTCAATCTTGCAGTTTTAGATCCTTTCTTTTTCATCGATTTCCAACTCTCCGCAAACTCATGGATCAACATTGGTGTCAATGCGTTAATCTTTTTGGCCACATTTGGCATATTAGCTCTCTTCTGTCTCCTCGCTGTTTGGTATCCGGCTCGGCAGGCAGGAAAAATGCAACCGCATCAACTGGCAATGGAGAATTGATAATGAGGTGAAAGTAGAATACAGACTAACAGCTAATTATTCATCAATACACTTATTATGATCAGGCAAACCCTCTACATTTTAAAGAAAGACCTCTTCATGACCACGGCATCGGTGGTAGGGACGGCGATCGCCATCATGCTGGTGATGACGGTTATGACGGCAGAGATTATCAAGAGTGCGCCGATGGCGCCGGAGATAAGTCGTAATGATTTGCTTTATGTCAAACAGGTGATTTTGCGACAGAATAACAGCACGATGTATGTGCCGCCATCCTATCCGCTTTGCAAGAAACTCATCGATATAGAAGGTGTGGAGTTTGCTTCATTGACCGGTAATAATTATGCCAATGTTCAATCTGATTTCGCTTCGGAAGAGATCAAGTTGGGTGTTAAAACATGTGACCACCATTTATGGAAGATCATGTCGTATGATTTTTTGGAAGGACGACCTTTTTCGAAAGAAGAATTTGAGGCAGGAGCTCCCTGTGTTGTATTGTCAAAACACACGGCAGAACAACTTTTTGGCGGGGAACCGGCTCTGAATAAAACCGTTTCTATTGATGATTTCGATTATACGGTGGTGGGTGTGGTGAAAGATGTTCCTTCAACGTTTTCTCATGCGGCAGGTAAAGCCTGGATCCCCTACAAGTCCGATCCCAATTTTGATCCCGAAAATGAGCAGGCTTGGTTTAGCATCATGTATTATGTGCCGACTAAAAAAGCGAAGAAAAAAGTAGTGGAAGAGGTACAAGCTGTTGTCCAGCGATATAATGCCACCAGTGATTGGGAACTGACACTTTTTGGTCCTTATACACACAGGGAGGAAGCTTATAGGGTATTAAGCAGTGAACCTACGCACATTGCTGCCGCCAATTGGAAACTATTTCTTGTTTTGGCATTGCTTTTCATCATTCCGGCTGCGAATCTGTCGGGATTTAACAATTCCCGCATCAAAGACCGGGTGGAGGAGATTGGTATCCGGCAAGCTTACGGCGCAAGTCGGAAGTCGATCATCTCAAAACTCTTAATGGAAAATCTAACACTAACCTTCATCGGGGCGCTTATCGGTTTTGCCGGCTCTTTCTTTCTGCTCTTTCGATTGAGTAAACTGCTCTATTGGAATGGTCCGGTAATTCCTAATCACGTTGATTATGATATTCCGCTAAATGCGGCTTTCTCGCCCTATGTCCTTGTTACCGTGTTGTTAACCTGCGTGTTGTTGAGCTTCTTGTCGACGATCATACCGGCGCTATCCGCCACCAAACAAACCATCACCGAATCCCTCAACCAAAACCGTTAAGTCATGATCAAACAGATTTTTAAAATAATATGGAGAGAACGGAAGAACAATTTTTGGGTGCTTTTTGAATTGATGCTGGCGTTTGTGATCATAAATTGTTGTGTACTATATCTTAACACGTATTTTCAAGATTACCGGAAAGATCCGGGAATGGATACCACCCATACATACGTGTTACCCCTTGAGTCGAGTATCGAAAATACCGCCGAATTGGAATACAGTGATTCGACATCATATAATGAAAAGCTGTTGTATATGTTGAAAGCGATCAGGGAACTGCCCTTTGTGGAAACTGCTGCATTGTCGGAGATGGGGAAACCATACGGTGGGATAAATCGCAGTTACATGATCCGGAAAGATGACGGTTTCATCATCGCTGATCACAAGAAAATAACACCGGAATACCTTGATGTTTTTCGGATAGATGTGCTGAAAGGGTCGAATTTTGACCGGAACAGTAGCTATGAGGAGGCGCTCATCAGTGGAACTATAAAAAATGAGTTTCCCTTATTATATTACGATAACAGAAAAGGGAGCGAGAGTATTGATATATTTCAACTCACACATATTGATGGTTATGATGATGAATTGAAGGTACGCGGAGTGGTTTCTCCAACCAAATCCTCGGCACTGTATCACATTCCTGTTGTTTATACACTCATCCGTCCTGATGGAGAATTAGATCTGCAGGAGGCTGAGATCACTATCCGCGTGAAACCGGAAGCGGATCGTCATTTTATCAAAAAATACAAAGAACAGATCATGGAGGTGTCGAATGTTTACCCATTCCGGATTTCAGATGTGATATCTTCTGAAGAGTTGAAAAGGGAAAGCTTATCGGAAGACATACCTGTGCTAAGATTCAAGTTGTTGGGGATTATTCTCTTTTTTGTAGTCGCCAATATTTTCATTGGTATCATCGGCAGCTTTTGGAATAAAATCAAGTTGCGCAAGAAGGATATAGGATTGCGGTTATCGCTGGGTGCAACCCGTGGTAACATCGGGCGGATGTGCATTGCCGAGGCACTCATTCTGTTAGGCATTTCTGCTGTTTTTGGCTTGGTCATCTTCATCAACATCGCCCAGTTTGAACTTCTCCCGTTTCTCAATTTCAACATCACCGAAAATAGTTGGCAGAACTTCTTCGAAAATCTCATGGTCATTGCCGTCACTTTGTTATTCTTGTCGCTGACGGTGGTGCTTGCCGTTTGGTATCCGGCATGGCGCGCGGCGAAAATGATACCGCGCGAGTTAGTAAATTAGTAGGGAAAGTGTCATAAAATAAATAATAATCCTAAAAACCAATAAATTATGAAAGCACAAAGAATAACCGGAAGGAACCAGGGCCAATTATCAATTGTCATCCGCCAATTTTTAACTTTCGTTCTTTTGCTTCTTGTCACCACCGTAGGCGCTCAGCAGATTTCGATCAAACCCGTGGTGGATGAACGAATGGAGCTGATGAGTATTATCTTTCGAATAGCTGGGGCGGAAGAGTATGTGGCAGATGACTTGGAACAATACGCAGATGCGATAGACCGCCACTTCATAGCATATAAAAATCATCCGGTTATTGAATTTGTGTTGGCGGAGCGAGAAAGCCGTTGGATTGGTTACGATGCTGTGATGTCGATGGCAACCATCTTGGAGATCAACGAAGGCAAAATTTCCATCCAAAAGGATTTGGAAGCGAAATCGTTAGACGATCGTTGGGACTATGCCAAGAATGACGAGTTTATCGGTTTGCTCAACGATTTCTATCAAAAGAGTAACTTTCGCCGTTTTTTCGATGAACAACTTCCTGTTCGGCAAGCTGCGGAAGCTAACTTCACAAAACTGTTGAAAGATATCAACTTCGATTGGTATGAGAAGTTTTACGGTGTCAAACCGACCGGCGATTTCTACCTTGTTCTCAGTTTGGCAAACGGGCCAAATAACTATGGTGGAACCATTTATCACACTGATGGTCGGGAAGACATCTTCTCGATTCTCGGTGCTTGGGCAACCGACAGCACGGGTATGCCTACCTATTCACCCCGCGTGATTTCCACTGTGATTCATGAGTTTAACCATGCTTTCTGCAATCCGTTGATTTACGAGAAAGAGGAACAATTGCTGCCGAAAGGGGAAGAGTTTTTTAAATTAGTACAAGAGCTGATGGCGATGCAGGCGTATGGAAATGCGAAAACCATGCTTTGCGAAATATTGGTGCGCGCTTGCGAAATCAAATATACAGAACAGCAGGGCGCTAATTCCCGATATATCGATTATGCCTTGAAAAATCAAGAAGCATTAGGATTTCTTTGGATCAAAGAGCTTTACACAGCATTGGGCGTTTACGAAAAGAACCGCGGCAAATATCCTACGCTACGAGATTTTATGCCCGAGATCATTGCTTTGCAAAACAGCCTGAACTCGAAGAAGATAGCGAAACAGTTGGATGCTGAAAAACCGGTGATGACCGTGGAGAATATCAAAAATGGAAGTAAGAAAGTAGATCCCGCTACGGAATACATCATCGTGGCGTTTAGTAAGCCGATGTCTACGGGTAACAATGGATGCAGTTACGGTGAAAAAGGAGAGGAATATTTCATTGAGGTTCCGGAAGATAAGAATGCTTATTGGAGCGAAGATGGTTTGCGGTGGTATCTTCCTGTGAAATTAGAAGCGGGCAAAACCTACTCGCTTTCGTTTCCTGCCCGGTTCTTCATGAGTGCCGGTTTTGCAAGACCGAAAAATACAGTCTATTTGGATTTTACGACAAAGAAATAAGAGGCGAAAGAAAGAAAGAGCATCATCCATATCAAAAGAGACGGTCGACAGCTCAACTTCTTCTGGAATTACGATGAACCGATTTTACTGAAATGATGAATCATGAACCTGTCAGAAATTTGCTCTAAATCCTGCTGAAAACCGCCAGTAGCTATTGTGTATATATGTGGAATAACTGTCTATAAGTTTTCTTATGCCCCATTTATAATCTCCTTTTATGAGGATTTCATGTTTCTGAACAGGAATTCGCAAACCGACACCTCCTTGTATCCCAACATTGGGTGCTTTGTAAGAGACCTTATCATTGAATGGTTTTTCAATTCTTGTTATCGTAGAATCAAGGTTATAGCGGACTAACTTATAAGTACCATCTCCTTTTCCCCAAATAGCAAAATCAAAAAAAGCACCTGCTTCAATAAAAAATATTACTTTTTTCCCCATATTTACACGAAAACAGACAGGAATACCTATATTATTGATGGAATAAGTCGTGTTATAGTTTCCGCCTCCCCATTTCCCATTAGTGTTTATATACTCAACAAACAGATTGTTTTTGTTGTATTCCAAACCGAGAATTAAATTGCACCTTTTTTGACTAAACAAGACAGAATAGGCTCCTATACCAAAACCAAATCTGCCTTGTTCTCCGTATGATGGCGTTGTCCTGTTTAGCGAAAGCATAACCTCAGCGGGAAAACTCATTTTTGTCTCTGTCTCTTGCGCATAGATATGCGAACTACTTAGAAGAACAGATAATAATATCAAAAAGAGATGCTTCATAATGCAGTTTTTGTCGTTAAATGCACTCATTATTGTTGTATTATTATTTTATGCGTTATTATGTTTTGTTCCAATTCATCAAACAAATAGAGGATATATATTCCATTAGGATTGTCTTTTATATTAATTGTAACGCATGAAGAATGAATTTTGTCCAATGAATAAACAAGTTCCCCATCTATATTTGTAAGAGCTATTTTAAAATTTGCATATTTGACACTGCCAAAATCTATGGTAAAACTGACATCGCTTGGACTAGGAAAAATATTTATATCACCATTTCTATTTGCATATCCAATATTTTCAATATTTACACTGGTGCTATCGTTATTCAGATTGGGAGAAAATATCATCTCATTATTTTCAATTGTTTGTATATCCCTCTTTAAATTAAGCGTATCTTCGATATTGTTATCGCTTCTGTGATTCTGTTGGCACATATCAGGGTTTATTCTTGCAGTAAATGTAGCCCCCAATTCGGTATTAAATCCTGCACCAAGTGTGATACCCTCTTGAGCAATTATTTCAAGATGCTGGCCCGTTTGGACTGTATAATTGCAGTTTATACTTACATTTTTACCCATTATTACATTAAAAACATCATATTCTAATGGATATTGACTGTTATTGGTGACATTTATATTTTGATCACATGAATTTCGTTGATAATATCGAAACCAATCCACTTCCATTTGACTGGGAAAAGGTGTAGTATTATCAGGAGAATTTTCTTCTCCTTTTTTATTTTTACCCGATTGAATGGCAAAATTCAAATAAACTGCCATCGGATTTCCTGGATATATTATATTCATAATGTAGTAATGACTCGCTTCTATTGTACATCCTGCTACCTGACCGAGTATGGTGTAATATCTATAGTCCGTTCTTTTTAGCACACCATCTACCAGCCATTCAATTTTATCTTTTTCCCAAATCATAGTGAAAGTATGAAAATCTTGAGAAAAATCTGTTCCTGTATAATCAGTAAGACATTGACGGTGTGTTCCATCGTTGTCATAATCATTGTGCACTGTCATATTATGTATTTTCGATAATTTTGAAGGATCATAATACCCCTGTGCGGTTGTTTCATTCCAAAATTCAAATATATCAATTTCATTCCAAGGATTGGCGCTATAAGTCCAAAAAGCTGGCCAAAACCCTTTTCCTTTAGGTATTTTTATTCTTGCTTCATATTTGCCATAACTAAACGTTGATTGTGTTTTAATAGACGAAGATGTGTAGCTATAAGTCCTTAAATTTGCTAGATTATCATCTAAAATTTCATCATCAGGTAACCATGGTATTGCTCTTCTTAGAACGGTTTCCTTTCTTGCTATAATTTTCAGTGTGCCTTCGGAAACTATTACATTATTTAAACTATTGTATTCTTGGCTATTTTCAGTAGATAATGTTCCCCAGCCTGCTTCTTCCCATTTTGACATATCTAAATTTGTTCCATCAAAGTTATCTTCAAATACAAGCACCCATGGATCATAATTGCATATATCAAAGGTTACAACAGGAGAAATTTTTCGCCCCTCACAAATTGTTTGAGCATTGAGGATATTAATGTGTATTCCGAAAAAAAGTGCTAAAATGATTAAAAAAGATTCTTTTCCCATCAGTCACCTCCTTACTTTGTTAGAATCATTTGTTTTGCCTCACTCGTTTTGCCATCGCCAATCAATAAATAGGTGTAAACCCCCGCTGCGAGTTGTCCACCTTGAATCCGCACACTTGTCGTCCCTCGCTCCGAAACGAGCAGACATTGAAGGCGGTTGCCCTGCATGTCATACACACACAGTTCCGCCTTCTTCACCATTTCGGGAATGTAACATTGGATAGCGGTGCTCTCATTAAACGGATTCGGGGCGTTTTGATAAAGTTTCATCGCATCTACATCCACTTCGATCAGTTTAAAATCTTGAACGTCATTGCTTCCTTCCGCACCTTCATCGCCTTCCATTGACTTGGCATGGTTCGTTTTGCAACATGCATTCAAGGCAGTTTTTAAAGCTTCTATCTCTTTTTTCAGAATTTCCATCTCTTTTTGTAATCCATTTTCTTGCTCTTCTGCAATGTTTTGTTGGATATCTTTTTCTTGTCGCAATTCATTGATCGCTGAAGTCAGGATGGGAATCATACTCACATAATTTATGGATAATATTCCGGTACTGTCATCTTCATACACCAATTCGGGGAATATTTTTTGTAATTCTTGCGCCAAAAAACCAAATTCAGTCCTCTGTGCCTCTTGTCGTTGCGCATCTGTGAAATCATTAAAATATTCGTTTTTGTAATTGTAAGTATAAGTCTTAATATCAGCCAACTTGGTCAAGAAAGAGGGACAAGTTTTAATATTCTCTTTCAATCGAGCATCGGAATTTTGCACGAGGGTTTGGTAGTTAAGTGCATAAGTGTAGATGATATTGGCTCGAGAACCTGAATTTCCTATGCGCAAATGGTTATTTCTGTAACCATAAAGGTCACAATATGAAACGGCACTTTGATATTGCCCTCCGTACATGTATTCTATAGTTTGTTTAATATTCAAGCCCCAAGATGTCATTAAGAAGGAAGTATTTTCTCCGAAAAATACGTTTCCGCACACTTGTAGCTTATATGTGGGATTTAAAACGCCGATACCAAGATTACCATTAAGAAACGTATTTCCTACTACATGCAATTTTTGTGATGGACTGCTTACACCTACACCTATATTGCCATTAAAATAACTGTTTCCTGCTACATGTAATTTCTGCGTAGGAGCATCTACGCCAACACCTACATTGCCATTGCTGATTACTGTTACTTGGCTAAATGAATGGCAGCAAATTGCCATTATAGCAATAATTAATAATGATTTTTTCATACTATTTGATTTTTTAGATTAAGTGAATTTATTTATTTATTGGGAACTTCAATAATTCCCTCCAATTTTTCATGAGGCAAATATAGCAAAATATCAATATTTTATAATCTTCATTGCCATCTGTGAGCCATCTTTCAAGATGGCTTTTCCGATATAAACACCATTGTTCCAGTTGCTGACATTTACAGTCAATACACTTTCATCTTTGTTTTCACTCACACAGATCAGTTTGCCTTGCATATCGAAAAATTGAATTGACTTGATGTTGAGGTCTTGGTTTTCGATTTTCAAGATGGATGATACCGGGTTAGTGTAGCGGATGTTGTTAGGTGTGTATGTGGTTTGTCCGGACGAAGCCCAAGCGAAGTTGGGGATTCCGTAGCCAAGTTCGGGATTTGGATTATGAAAAAGATGCGCGCTTTCTCGAATCAGTGCCATGATACCGTAAGTGGTTTTGTGGGGAAGTGCTTGCCATAAACAGGCAGTCAGTCCGGCGATGATCGGGGATGCCAAGCTGGTTCCGTTGGAAAAACCGAGATAGCCGTCCTCGAAGATGGTTGCCGTAGCTTCGCCGAGGGCGCTCACGTCGGGTTTCACTCGGCCGTCGGCACTGTAGCCGAAGGAAGAGAAACTGGCGCGCGTGCTATCGTAAGCGGCGGCGCCGATGGCGAGAATATCGGTGGCATCTGATGGCCGCCCAATATAATGCCACTCACGACTGCCTTCGTTTCCTGCAGCGTTAACCAAAATCACCCCTTTCCCGGCTAACATAGAGGCAGCTCGGGAAGAGACACTTTGCTTCCCATCGCTTTGTTGCGGTGTCCATTGTTGATAAGGGAACCCTTCAAAAACAGTATAACCTAAAGATGCGTTAATCACATCCGCGCCGAGACTATCGGCCAGTTCAAAACCCATCACCATCAGATCTTCTTCGAAATGTTGTTCCGTCCAATTCACCTCGGTACGAACAAAGAAATAGGAGGCTTTCGGAGCGGTTCCGATAAAAACCCCCGGCTCATCCATCGCCATGATGGAAGTGACGTTTGTGCCGTGTTGTATGCCTGAATAGACATTGTCGTTAAAAGGATCGAGATCCCGCGTGCCCACAACTCTTACATTATCAAAATGAGTGAGTTTGTCGAAACCGATCCAACCGCCATCCAGCACAGCGATCAGCATGTTTTCACCCCGGAAACCTTGTTCGTGTAAAAAATGCCCGTTGAGCATCTCAATCTGATAGGTTGCGGAACCGTAATTGCTGTCATCTTTTGTGGCAAATGCCGGTACAACATTTTCGCTATTGGACGGCACGGGTGGAGTATTCTCCAGATAAATCCCAATGGTGCTGATACCTACGAGACTGTCCACAAAAGCAAGCTGCCGGATACTATCTAGGAGCAGAGGTTCAGGATAGAAAATCGTGACAAAATTCAACCATTTGGAAATGGAAATCACTTGAATATCCGGAGAGATGGCTTTTATCTGATTGATATATGATTGATTTACAGGCAGATCTTGCTCGGTAACCGGTATCGAAAAACGCTCCCGCTTTGCTATCGCCCGATCCGACAAAAACGCTCCCGGATTCTCAATAGAGTAGGAGGTCCCTGCTTTATCCGATAGATAGATACGGAAGCAATCCGGTTCATGTTGGCTTTGTGTTATTGTGAAGAATGGGAAAAGAAGAAGAAAAAGGAAGAATACAGCGTAGTAAGATTGGATTTTCATATTTGTTGCTACTTGATGAACTTAAATCCGATAGAAATATTAAACATATTTTGCTTCAACCATTGTTCATCCAAGAGAATAGGCTCATATTTTTTGGTGGAAAAATCGTATTTGAAATCGAGGGTGAAGCGCCAGAAATCGATGCCGATGCCAAATTGTCCGCCGTATTCCATCAAAGTGAAATAATCGTGATGCGTTTCCTTGTTGAAGTTGTTATCCAACATAACACCTATACGGGGGCCTATGAAAACGCGGAAATTGAAATTTTCATAATCTAAGAATTTATAACCGAAAAGCAACGGAATATCTAAGTTATGTGTCTTCAAATCGAAATTGTTGGGAAGCTCAACATCCAAAAGATTCTTAAAGCTGGAGCTGCGGAAAGAGTAATTCACTTCGGGTTGAAAGTAGAATGGGTCGCCCAGTCGCAGAAAAATTCCGGCATCTCCACCAGTCTTCATGGAGGTGTTCAAATCTGTCGAATTAGAAAAGTTAACACCGCCTTTAATACCCAATGAAACTTGGGAAAATGCGGTCATTGAAATCAATGTGATGATTAATAAAAAGCTGAATTTTTTCATTTTGGGTTTATTTTAGTGAATAAATTTTAGATACAGGAAAAGACAGAGGAACTTAAAGAGTTTAGAGTATTCGATAGTGTTCATTTTCATTCTTTTAATTGTGCAAAGTAAAACATAAAACATAAACAAACAGATTATGTTTTGATATTTGAAAAAAGCATCACTTTATTTGGATGTTTTTCTCTTTTGGATGCCGAATCTCATATCCAAACCCCATCTCTTTTGTTTCACCGGCTTTCAGCGAAATATTCCATTTCAGCAGCCCTATGTTTTCTGTCAGCTCCGCATCGCCTTGTTTGGTAAGGATCACTTTGATTGTATTTTGGTTAGATATTGGAATCTGATCCAAAACCTCAATATTCATATCGGTTTTCAGTTGATTTCGAACAATTATTTTATACTCGGTTTGTACTCTTTTTTCATTGCTCAGTTTATTTTCAATAACGTTGTACTGCTCCCGCATTCTTTTCACAACAATCCGCTTGTCTTCCCCAAAAGATACCGGATACTCTGTGGCGGTAAATTTTTCGTTGAGGTAGATTTCTCCGATATAAGCATCAGATAGATAAACAGAAGCATTTCCGCTGATGAGATTCAGATTTTGCCATTGCGGGATATAAGCTATCAAGAATACCTTTTCGTTCACCTTAGGCACCGTATGGTAAACAAACCGGCCGTTCACCTCTTGTTTGGAAACATGGATCACGGAAGGCTTTCCGCTTCCCTTGATTGTCTGTTTTCCGGGAATATCATAACTGATATTGATGTCGCTTTGCACAGCGGCAGCATTCAACGCATACGTACCTTGGCTTAACTCTAAAGAATTTCTAGTGGATTCGCTCATCGATATACCATTTCCAAACCGGTCGTAAGATCCTCCGAAATCCACATATTGCGGGCTAAGAATCGGGCGGTTTTGATTTTGCGAGGGTTGGCTGCTTTTCAGCGAAATAGCAATATTGTCCCAGTCCGTTCCCGTTGTTTGCCACACGTTGGCTTTATAAACAAACGTGATCGGTTTTTCCTTGCTGTCGGCTTTGATATCATAGAGCGGATTCCATCCGCAATTGTTTACGAAATAACTGATTTCAAATTGTTTACTACCGGGAGCAGTCGCCTCCACAATCATCTCGATCTGCATATTATTTCGATTTTTATATGCAGTCTCTTCCGCCAATTGCAATCTTATCTTCTCCAACTCTTTGTCCAAAACACTGATCTTCTGTTCAATATTATATTTTTTTAGCCGGATTTCTTTCCGTTGATTAGAGTAGTATGAAATGAGCGTTTTTATATCTTCAAGAGATTGCCCTTTTTCGCTCTTTTCACTGTTATTTCGAATATGCAAATCGATAATCTGCATCTCTTCCGTCAATGTTGTCTGATCGATAGTAAGCATCTTTTTTTCTTTCGCAATCTCTTTTTCCCGGTCAATCAGCTTCTGCTCTTTTTCGTTGTATGTTGTGCTGCTCGTATGGTCTATCATCGTATTGATAGAAAGTAGATTAACACCTTGGCTTGTTTTCACCTTGAGCGTGTTTTGCATCATGCAGGCAGTGATATTTTTCACAACAAGCGTATGGGTGCCTTTTTCAAGCGAAATGGCACCTTTTGCATACAATTCCGCACCACTCAAATAGAGATCGGCATTTGTTATAGTACAAGGCATCTCTTTTTGCGCAAACATGGTCGCAACGAAAAAGAGAAAAAGTAGAAGGGAAGTGATTTTTTTCATGTTGATTTTCTATGGATTAATTACTCTTGTTAATGTTGCAAAAATAAAATTTTATCAAAGAATGTCTTCTATAATCTTGAACAAATACTCCCATTCACCTCTTTTAAAACCTGTTTATATTGAAATTGATTTTTTTTAACAATCAAAAAGGGTTGCACTTGTGTTGTTTTGGATACTTTTGCAGCCTCAAAAATCGAGAGATGATAAAGGAAAAACGGGAAGAAGACGGTGAAGAAGAAATACAATAATAATTAATAAGAATCATGTTGAAGAAGAAGTTTTTTATAGCACTTTGCAGTGCTGTTTTAATTAGTGGTAGTCTCTTTGGACAGGAAGAGACATTGCGTTTGTCTGTTAAGGATGCGGAGAGTTATGCTGTAGAGCACAATCGCTCGATGAAGACCGCCTCGTTGGAGGTTAAAAAAGCCGACTATACCCGTTGGCAGGCGATCTCTTCCATGTTGCCGCAAGTTTCAGGAGCATTTGGCCATAACAACTATTTAGGATATGAAATGGAACTGATGAACATGCCGATCGCCATGAAGCCGACAACCAACTTTACGTTGCAAGCCGGTCTTGGCGTGAGCGGACAACAAATTATTTCCACAACAATAAGTGATGTGGTTAAGGAGATGGCGCAAACTAATTATGAGAAAAGTGAGCAAACGATTAAATCGCAAGTGAGAAAGCTCTATTTTTCAGCTTTAGCGGTGGAGAATACCATTGCATTGTTGGAGCAGAACATGGAAAATATGCTCACATTAGAGACCCTGACTCAACGGTCGGCGGAGGTTGGCGTGAGCGAACAAACCGATGTGGATCAGATTTCGGTTCAGGTTTCCTCATTGCGCAATACGATAAACTCCACGCGCCGTTCGTTGGAGATGATCTACAACTCGTTACGGTTGATGTTGGGGACATCGGTTTCGGCGGAGTTGATCTTGTCCGAAAGATTTGACGATGTTTTCAGCGTGGAAAATGTGGAGAGCTTGCTTCGTGAACAGTTCTCCATCACCAAGAACTTGGATTATCAACTCACAGAGCAGAGCGTGGAGTTGGCTAAGAAGCAGGTTCGCATCAACGAATGGGCATACGGGCCGCAGCTCAGTGTTGCTTACCAGTTCACCGGTAAAATCCAAAAAACCGATTTTGACATGAACCCGCCCCAAGCGCTCGTGCTGACGTTGAATATCCCGATCTTCTCATCCGGAACGAAATTGGCGAAAGTGAATGAATCGAAGATGGATTACCAAGCGGCGGTCAATAACTTTGAAACGGTAAGCGATCAATTGCAGATCCAAGATCGCCAGCTCCGGTTCAATCTACGTTCAAACTTGGAAAACTATGAAACTCAACGGAGGAATATTGACGTTTCGCAACGAGTATTCGCCAATATCAGCAATAAATATGAGCATGGCTACTCCTCCAGTTTGGATCTGACCAACGCAAGCACTAATCTTATCGCGGCACAAAGCAACTACGTTCAAGCCATGCTCGAACTGCTAAATGCACAGATAGAGTTAGAAGAACTATTGAACAAATAAATCATAAAAATCATATTTTATCATGGCAAAAAGAGGCATTAAATTAACAGGATTGGTAATGGCAGTTTTCTTTATAGCAAGCTGCAGTGGAGGAAAATCAAAAACGGCAGTTTCTACTGAGACAGTGACCGTTGAGCAGGTGAAAGTCTTAACCATGCAGAAGGAGAAAGTGGCGCATACACTCACACTTTCCACTACCCTGCAGGGATATGAAACAATGAATGTGGCTCCGTCGATGAGCGGGAAAATAGAACACATATTCGTGGATGTGGGTTCGCGCGTTCAGAAAGGGCAAACCTTGGTGCGGATGGATGAGAATCAACTGACGACTACAAAGTTGGTGTTTGCCAATTTGGGCGTTGAGATGGAACGCATGGAGGCGTTGCATAAAACGGGAAGCATCTCGCAACAGGCGTATGATCAGATGAAACTTCAGTATGAACAAACGGAAGAGTCGTTGGCATTCTTAGAGAAGAACACGTTTGTGAAAGCTGATTTTTCGGGCGTTATCTCCGCCAAGAATTATGAAGACGGCGAGTTGTTCAGCGGCGCTCCGATCTTGGTATTGACCCAGATCAACACCCTGAAAGCGATTGTCAATATTCCCGAAACCTATTACCCGATGATCAAAGAGGGGAAAAAGGTAACCTTAGCTTCCGATATCTATCCGGATCAGGAATTTGAAGCGATCATAGAAACCGTTTATCCCACAATTGATGCGACTACACACACTTTCCAAGTGAAACTGCGCATCTCTAATCCGAAAGAGACCCTTCGCCCGGGAATGTTCGCCCGCGTGACGATGGATATTGGCGAAGTGGAGACGCTGTTAGTGCCTTATCAAGCCGTTTTGAAACTGCAAGGCTCTAATGAACGATATGTATATGTGGACGATAACGGCGAAGCTAAACGTGTGGTTGTCAGAATGGGACAACGTTTCGACGACCGGATTGAAATTCTATCCAATGAGTTGAAAGAGGGCGATCGGATTGTTGTTGCCGGACAATCAAGGTTGGTTACAGGAGTCAAATTGCAAGCGGTGGCTGATGCTTCATCCGAAATAAGCATCGAAGAATAATTGCTTTCAAATTATTAAATTTAAAACAGTTAGAAAATGAGTATATACAAAACAGCGGTTAATAAACCCATTACTACATTATTGATATTTGTGGCGGTTATTGTACTGGGTATCTTTGCCATGACAAGATTGCCCATTGACCAGCTTCCTGAAATTGACCCACCCTACATATCGGTCATGACAACCTATCCCGGCGCCAATGGTTCGGAGATAGAGACAAACGTAACCAAGATGATTGAAAACACCCTCAATTCCACCGATGGATTAAAGGAGATCACCTCTACATCTAAAGATAATATATCGGTTGTGATGTTGGAGTTCCAATGGGGGATGAATCTCGATGAGGTGGTGGGCGATATTCGCTCCTACTTGGATATGGTTTACGACAATCTTCCCGATGGTTGTAGCCGGCCGATCGTGTTTAAGTTCAACTCCAGCTCCATGCCGATCATGCAATATGCCATCACGGCGGATGAGAGTTATTCGGGATTAGAGCGGATTTTGGAAGATAATGTCATCAACGTGTTGAACCGTGTGGACGGCATTGGAAACCTGTCGCTGTCGGGCGCTCCCGAACGGTATGTGTATGTGGATTTGGATCAGAACAAAGCGGATGCGTACAATTTGAGCGTGGAAGCTGTGGGACAAGCCATTCAGGTGAATAACCTCAACCTCGCTTCCGGAACGGTGAAGATGGGAAAAGAGTCGTATCAGTTGCGCGTGGAAGGCGAGTTTGTGGAAAGTAGCGAAATCAATGATATCGTTGTGATGACTACCCCCGACGGGAAACAGGTTTTCATCAAAGATATAGCCACCGTTCGCGATACCATCAAAGACTTTTCATTGGAAGAAAAAATCAACGGGAAAGATGGTGTTCGTCTGATCGTAATGAAACAGTCGGGTGGAAATACCGTGCAGGTAGCCAGCGATGTTCGCAAAGAGATGGAGAAGATCCAAAAAACGCTTCCTCCTGATATTCAAATACAGATGATTTACGACTCGTCGGAATCTATCAGAGATTCTATTTTCGGATTAGGAGAGACAATTTTGTACGCGTTGTTATTTGTGGTATTAGTGGTGCTGTTTTTTATGGGAAAATGGCGCGCCACCCTCATCATTGCCCTCACGATCCCCATCTCGCTGATCGTGGCTTTCATCTATCTGCTTATGATCGGCAGCTCATTAAATATCATCTCTTTGGCATCTCTAACTGTCGCTATCGGGATGGTGGTGGATGACGCGATCGTGGTATTGGAGAATATTGATAAACATATTGAACGAGGGGCCAGTCCGCGCGAGGCGGCAATCTATGCCACCAATGAAGTTTGGGTGGCCGTTATCGCCACAACGCTGGTAATTGTGGCCGTGTTTGTTCCGCTAACCATGCTCCCGGGAATGGCGGGTATCATGTTCAAAGAGTTAGGATGGATCGTGACGATTACCGTTGTGACATCAACCGTTGTCGCTATCTCATTGACACCGATGCTCTCATCCAAATTGCTGAAAGCGCGTAATCCTAATCTATTATCAGAAAAAGCGAAGAAAAGAGCGGAGAAAAATCGGCGCTTCACTTATCAGAATACCGTGGTTCGCATGTTGGATAAATTGGATGCTTGGTATGCGAAAGTATTGCGCTACTGTTTAAGACACAAAGCCGTAACCTTGCTCGTTGCCGCATTACTATTTGGAGCATCATTGATCCCGGTATTTACTGGAATGATAGGCACAAACTTTATGCCGCAATCCGATGACGGACGTATGAATATCACCATTGAGCTGGAAAACGGAACACGTGTGGAAGAGACCGTGAAAACAGCACGGAGAGTGGAAGAGGCCATCATGAGATTGGTGCCGGAAACAGAACTCATCTCCTCCTCTGCCGGTTCTAACGATGACGCCGGAATATCCGCCCTATTCTCAAGCACAACGAATAATAAAATCAGCATGACCGTTCGTACGAATAAAAAGAGTGAACGTGAACGCTCCATTTTTGAAATATCGGAAGTTATTCGTGGTGAATTGGAAAAAATGCCCGAAATTATTACCTATATGGTTACTAATCAAAGTGGCGGCATGGGAAGCAATGACGTGAGTGTTGAAATCTTCGGTTATGACTTTGATAAAACCAACGCGCTGGCGGAAGATTACTCTAAACGTTTTGCCGAAATTAAAGGTGCGAGGGATATCTCTATCAGCCGTGATAAGGATAGATCTGAATTACAGATTGTTTTCGATAAAGAGAAAATCTCGAAATTGGGATTGAACCAAGCTACGGTTTCTACCTACGTTCGGAATAGAATTAATGGAATGGCGGCTGGTTACTTGCGTGAGGATGGAAATGAGTATGATATTGTTGTTCGTCTGGAAGAAGAGTCTCGCAACAGCATCTCCGCGTTGGAAGAGATCACCCTGATGACTCCGCAAGGCAAAAAGATCAAGCTGAAAGAGGTGGCAGAAATTCAAGAATATTGGGGACCACCGGATATTGAGCGTAAACGTAGAGAACGTGTAGTTACGGTTTCAGTTACGCCAGTGAACACCTCCTTGGGAGAGTTGGCAACGGAAATTCAGAAAGAGATCGATAAAACAGAGATCCCGCAAGGTGTATTAGTCAACGTGGGAGGAAGTTATGAAGATCAGCAAGAGATGTTTGGCGATATGGCGATGTTGTTGATTCTTATTGTGATGCTTGTTTACATTGTGATGGCGGCGCAGTTCGAGTCCTTCTCCAAGCCGTTCATCATCATGATGTCGTTGCCCTTTGCCTTCATGGGGGTCATCATCGCCCTATTGATAACAGGCACGGCATTGGATATGATCGGAGCGCTGGGGGCCATCTTGTTAGTCGGAATTGTGGTCAAGAACGGTATCGTGTTGGTGGACTACATCAATCTGATGCGCGACCGCGGCCACTCGCTCTACGAAGCCATCGCGCTTTCGGGCCAATCGCGTCTTCGTCCGGTATTGATGACGGCTGCCACCACCATCTTGGGGATGTTGCCAATGGCATTGAGTACCAGTCAGGGATCTGAAATGTGGGTGCCGATGGGAATCGTGGTTATTGGCGGGTTGCTCACCTCCACCGTCGTTACACTGATTGTTGTTCCGGTATTCTACGGCGTAATGTCCCGCAGCGGCGAACGCGACAAAGCCGGAAAAGTGCAACGGAAATTCTTCTTCATGGATATGCCCGACGTGCCGAATGAGGAGTTGAGAGTTGGAGAAACTGAAAACTGAAAACTGAAAACTGAAATCTTGAATCTTGAATCTTAAATCTTGAATCTGAAATCTTGAATCTTAAATCTTAAATCTTAAATCTTTGAAACACATAAAATAATGAAAGCAGTATTTTTAGCATTTAGTCAGACTAACACCGAGCGTATTGAGTATATGCTTGACAGATTAGGAATTCGCGGCTTCACCTATTGGGAGAACGTGCAGGGAGTAGGAACGGTTAAAGGGGAGCCTCACCGCGGCACGCACACTTGGCCGGAGATGAACTCCGCCATGATCACTATGGTTGATGATGCGAAAGTGCCCGAAATCTTACAGGCGGTTAAGAAATTGAGCATCCGTGGCGATGGCGTAGGCGTTCGGGCCTTCGTCTGGACGGTGGAAGAGAGTGTGTAAATAAAACCAGAAAAAAGAGCCAATGGAAAAACACGCTTCAAAGCGAGATTGTATCGGGCAGCGCATCAAGTTACAACTGTCACGCAACTACCAGCGGGTAGCAGCCTATCTGGCGGCATTCCTGCTGCTTTTCCTCGGTGGGGCGCGCTTCAACATTGCCGGCGCATTAGTTATCTCTCTCTTCGACACAGTCTATATCTTTCTCATAACCACTGTCTTCAGTAAACTGCTCAACCGAAATGGCTTCAAATTCCAGTTCCTCAACATCTTCGTATTCTGCTTATTGCTATTCGCATTTGTACATATCCTCTTTTTGATGGAACAATATGTTTGGGGACCTCTTTTCTTCGAGGCTGAACCAAAACGGCTACCCTTTGTATTCTTCAAGGATGTGTTAATTGTTTTAGCGGCTTTCATCGCCTCACTCATCGACTACTCCACCAAACAGCGACAAGAAGCTGAGAAGTTGGACTTCGAGAAGCAAGATATGGAATTGCGCTTCCTGAAATCGCAAATCAATCCCCATTTTGTCTTCAATGTGCTGAACAACATCTACACATTAGCTTATACCAAACATGATCAAGCACCGGAGGCGATTTTAAAGCTGGCGGAAATGTTGCGGTATGTCACCGATGAATGCCAGTCTGATACCATTCAGCTGGAACGGGAATTGAAGTACATGGAGAATTTTATTGATCTGATTATCTTGAAGACAGGAGACCCCAAGGCCATCACGTTCGAGTATGAAATTGACGACTATAATGTTCGAATCCCTCCGATGATTTTACAACCGATCGTGGAAAATAGTTTTAAATACAGCGATATCGACACGAATCCCGAAGCGAAAATTCATTTCAAAATCAAAGTAAAAGGGAAGGAGTTTTCATTTGAAGCTTATAATACGAAGAAAAAAATGTTAAATCCTCCCAACGTTGAAAGAACAGGAATCGGTCTTGCTAATGTGGAACAACGGTTGAAATTGTATTTTAAAAAGGGATACAAGGTGGCAATTGAGGAGACGGATAATAGTTATTACGTTAAAATGGAATTAGACCTGTCGAAAACAAGAAGGTAGTCGTGAGTCGAGCATGATGAGAATCGCCAACCAAAAGGATGATTATTTTTCATGCGAGCTACATACAGCCTTAGAAATAAAAATCATAGCCGTATGAAAAAATACAATGTTTTAGTGATTGATGATGAACGTTTAGCACGAACGCTCATGAGCGAATATGTGGAACGGATTCCACAGTTGAGTTTGGTGGGAGCACTTTCCAATGCGATGGAAGCCGTGGGTGTCCTGCAGGAAAAAGAGATTGATATTATCCTTACGGATATCGAGATGCCCGACATGACCGGTGTCGACTTTGTAAAGACTTTATCCAAAACACCTGCCGTCATCTTTACTACTGCCTACTCCGACTATGCCGTGGAAGGATTTGAACTCAGCGCCGTGGATTATTTGCTCAAACCCATCTCTTTTCCCCGTTTCGTGCAAGCCATCAACAAAGCCATCGAATCGCTCGACAACCAATCTAAACCCACTATGGTGATCAAAGGAGATGCCGCAACCGATGACAAAAACTATATCACCATCAAGGCCGATTACAAAATATACAAGGTAAATTACGAAGATCTCATTTATATTGAGGGGCAAAGCGAGTATGTGACTTTTCACACGAAACACCGCAACATCACCGCCTATTACGCTTTGAAAAATTTGGAATTACAACTCCCTGAAAAACAGTTTATCCGTATACACAAATCCTATATTGTATCCGTAAAATACGTGGAATTTATCGAAAGCAATTTCGTCTCTGTCGAAGGCAATAAAATTCCAATTGGTGCAAGTTATAAGGATACGGTGATCGATTTCTTTAAACAATAAGCACAATTATCTCCTTTGCGGGAGCAGCCTGCCGGTAACTTTCACATAGTCTGCATATAATTCCGGCTTGTTTTTCAATTGCCGTTTTTCCATGAGGGGAATGCTGATAAATACAAACAACAAGTTGTTGGCTAACGGTCCGAAAATGGTCCACCAATATTGTGGAGCAATGGAGATCAGGATGAAATAAATACCCCACCATAATAATATCTCACCCAAGTAGTTAGGATGTCGAGAGTATTTCCATAAACCAGAATCACACACTTTTCCCTTATTGTTTTTCCGGAATTGATGCATTTGGATGTCGGACACCAATTGCAATATGGCTGCCACAATACATAAAGCAAAACTTAAATAGGTGAATATGTTGGCTTCGGCTTCGACGCGCAACGTGAAAAAAGCCGGAACCATGGCCAGAAAAACAACTAACGTAGGGATAAAATGGATACCCATAAAATTGATGATTTGCCACTGCAACATGTTGGGGCTCTCCTCGCGATATTGTGTGTATCGCCAATCCTGATGTGTTAAATTGGGGAATGTGTACATCCAATTCACCGTCAAACGAATAGCCCAAAACCAAATAGCAATTAGGAGCAGGATGGCGGGCGTGCTTGCGATGCCGTAATAGAAAAAGAGCAAAGTGAGTATGATCGGCGGAGCAACGCTCCAGTAGGGGTCATAAATTGATGAGTTGGAGAACCATACGCCAAAAATCCAAATGACAATAGTTGCAACGAGATCAGCCAAGAAAATAAATAGTATGTCATGTCCGCCTTGATTAAACGAAAAAACAAATAGGGCGGCCAAGGTTGCCACAACGTACATTAGAATGATTACCGCATAACTTGCAATTGCGGATTGTTTGATTTTTTCCATCATAACTTGTTGATTTTATGTTTAAATTAAAATAACGAAACGAAGCGGCAAATCTAAAAAAAATATCCAATAATTCTTTTGCGGGATTTTACCAAGGGTGAGATGGGGTTCCCTATCAAAGGAAAAATCTTTCAGGTCTGAAATTATTATGTATTTTTGTCGTGTAGCATTCAAAAAGATACTATGATCCTTGCCGGGCTATTACGAGAAGATTTTAACAAAAAAATGAAAGAATGAAGAAACATTTCCTCTTTTTCCTATTTTCGTTCTTTATGTTCTCGCTTTTGGCGCAACCTAAGATAAAATTTCACGACACCGTTTTTGATTTTGATACCGTCAGAGAAGAAGACGGCCTTTCGCAGTGCAAAATATACTTCACCAATATTGGAGACAGTACACTGATTATCAGAAATTTACGATGCAGCGGAGGGATGACTGCTCTGTATACACGTAGTGAAGTCATGCCCGGAGATAGCGGTTTCATAGAAACAGTATACTATCCAAGACCGGGGAATATTAACAGAGCGATACGTATTTTTACCAATGAACCACAATTCAGAGGAAGTGGAAAACCCGATTGTCATATTCTAAAAGCGAAAGGTTATGTTATCAAAGCACCGCCTACTGTTTTCCAATTGGCCGGTTATGGTAAAGGTAATGGGATGCTGCGTATTAAGAATAATTCTAAACATCATTATGAGGTAAAACATACTCAGCAATTTTTTGACACCATCTATTTGCGCAATTTTTGGAACAAACCGATAGATGTTGTTTTTGATGCGAACAGGGCATATATAACGGAATCTTATAGAAGTTTTGGAACTGTGATTGCTCCCGGACAAGAGGAGTTTCTCATTTTTTGTTATGATGCGGCTAAAGTAAATAAGTTCGGGCTGCAACGTTTAGAGTGTGTTATTTTGCACACAATTGACACTATAAATATTGAGAGGAAGTCATACTGTTTCGAAGTGCATATCACGGAAGATTTTTCATTGATAAACAAGGAAATGGCACCTAAATTTGAAACCGATACCTCTCTGTTGGATTTTGGCGATGTGCACAAGGATTCTGTGGCGGTGTATGATCTATCAATAAAAAATGACGGAAAAAGGCCACTGATAATCAGAGAAATAGCATCCTCTGCAATACTTAAACCATCTGTGAATACATTGGAAATTGCACCCGGGGAAACAGCTGTAATCCGGTTTACATGGGAGAAATGGAATAAATGGAGAAAACGCGGGAATAGCGAAACTATCACCATTACAACCAATGACCCTGACAATGAATTTGTTGAACTTCAGAGCAAGATA
>JAJDJJ010000069.1 GCA_030267125.1 Bacteroidales bacterium OttesenSCG-928-B11 | reverse complement strand
GCGATACGTCCGTTTCCGTCATCAAAAGGGTGGATTGTAACAAACCAGAGGTGTGCAATTGCTGTTTTTATGACGGAATCAATTTCGTTATTTTCATTAATCCAATTCAGGAGCAGTTCCATTTCTTTGGGTACATCTATTGAATCAGGAGCTTGATAATGTATTTTTTCTTTCCCCATCGCACCCGAAACAACCTGCATCGGACCACCTTCATCTTGTCGCCAATTTCCCACCGTGATTTTATATAACCCGCTTCTTCCTGTCGGAAAAAGAACGGAATGCCATCCAAATAAACGTTCATCGGTTAATGGGTTAAGATAGTTTTGTGTTGCATCAAGCATCATTTCTACAATCCCATCTATGTTTCTTGCAGAGAGAACTAATCCTGCAACATCTATGCCCAATTTTCGGGCAATAGAAGAACGAACTTGTTCGTAATTTAACTTTTCGCCCTCAATTTCAGACGATTTTATTACATCAAGAGTTAAAGTTGTTAATGAAGCTTCTGCTTTTAAAGAAAATCCGAGTGAAGACATTTTTCCCATCAACTTTCCTTGCAAATTGCGAACTCGTCCAAGTATTGTGGCGAGTTTGCCACTGTCCCAAGTAAAATTGGGCCAATCGTTTTGTTGATAAATATATTTTACCATGTTATTTTGTTTTTGCAAAGATATGATAAATTCCGCAAATTATGCGGTGATTACGCTCGCTATTCTCCGCATTACCCATAACGTTTCGGCAAGTTGCCGAAGACGGGGTAAAGATAATGCTTCCTACGAAGAAATCAAATTCCCATTTGCAAATCACTTTCCCACAACGCAATGCCCGCTTTCGCCAAACTGCTTGTTACCTGCCGTATGCTTCAATTCTTTTCTTTTTATCAATAATTTTCGAAAATATACAACAATCATAATATCTCTATTCATCAATGTCGATTTTCTTTATATCTGTCAGTATTCCATTTCTATAAAAGTATTCGTGATTAATAACACAATTTACCGAACGAGTACAATAGGATGCCTCAAAAAAATCTTCACATGTCATTCTTCCATTATGACTAAATTTCTGTCTTTTTATCAATTTCCCTTTATCATAAAAGAATATGTTGTAGTTTTCCTCATCTCCCTCATAGATGATTCTTTTAGTCGGAGAACCTGTAAACTCTCCTTTAATCTTAAATGTAAGCGTGTCATGGGTATTGCAGGTAAAGATTAAATTACGTTCAAATTGTCCGGTGTTACCGTATACATTTTTAATCAGTAATGTGATTTTGTAGTCTTTCTGGATGGTGTCAAGGGGTTGAATTTTGCATTGCAGTAAATCTGTTTCCGGATAATTTCTCCAGTAAAATTCAATATGTAATTCATTGTCTCCAGTATTGCTCACAAAACATTGGACAGTATCGACATTACCAAATTCCAACTCTCCTATATTTTTCTCTTTGCAATCAACTTCAAGAGTTGTCCAAGGGTAAATAATTTCCCCTTTATCCTGTAAATTGACAAATGACGATAATGCATTTGATTTCACCCGAATAGTACTTGAAAATTTTCCGACACTCCTGTCTTTAGTTGTTCTCACTACATCAATTACTCCTCTTTCGCCAGGCAAGACAGGTTCTCTTGAAAAACTCGTGACACCACTACCACTAGAATGATAAGCATAAATGATAATTAATGGTTCTGTTCCTATATTTGTAAACACTATTAACCGACTAAATTGAATATATTCCTTGTTTATTAATTCAACTATTTGTTTTTCAATCTAATACATTTCTATTTTTCGATAAATTCAATACCTACCCCCCTTTTTTAGAAGCAGGATAGTTGTACCGCACTCGGACTTTTATTTCGGCTTTTAACCTGTTTTTTGTAGTTACGCCTAGCGTTAGTTATCATCCACATCACATCAAGATAGCTTATCAAGTGTATCCGCACCAAAGCCGCTACTGTTGAAAAAGCTTTAGCCGTTTTTGTTTTCGCTTTCAGAACCATGAGTAATAAATGAGCTATCAATGTGCACCAAACCTGTGTTTTTATCCCATTTTCAGTCTCTGAATAGAAATAATGCAACTGGAAGTTTTGCTTCATCTTTTTAAACACCAATTCTATACTCCACCGTTTTTTATAAATGAAAGCCACTTCCTCTGCCGTTATTTCCCAATTATTGGCGATAAATTGGTACTTCCGACCTTTTTCATCAACGTAATCCACTTTACGCAAACAAAGGGTTCTCTTTGTCTTCTTACCTTCTTTGTACTTCAAATGAATATGCTCTTCTTTAGTCACGCCATGTTCTTTCCCGTTCAGCGTTCTCTCAAACAAAACCTCTTGCACTTCATAGGCGGCATTCTCTTTGAGGCGACAAACAAAATTAACGCCCTGATTTGTCCATTTGGAAAATTGAAAGTAATGGTTATAAGCCTTATCGAAGACAATCATACTCCCGATAGGCAATGAGAGAGACTTTAAGAAATTTTTGTCGTGCTGTTTGGCTTCGCTGATAGTAGCGTATTTAGCTGTTTCAGCATGGGCGTCTATCATCATGTGAACTTTCAAGCCACCCTTTTTCTTACCGTCTCCCTTGGGATTGCGACCAACACCTTTCATTATATCGGAAAACAAGCTAATTGTCGTGGAATCGAAAGCATAGAACTTCTCAAAAGAGACCCCTTTAATTCGGCTGACCGACAAAATGGAAGAAAAATGTTCAATTAAGGCAAAATAGAAATCCTTGAACAGGTCATTACTGCGTTGTCTCAATCCATCCCCTGCCGTACTCTTGGCTGGGGAATTATCCATGTTAAAATAACTTAGCTTTCCCTCCAAAGCCCGCATCCCATCACAGACTTCACCCATAGAATCACAGCGACTCAAGATGCCAAACAGCAAAGTGAGAAGTTGATCCCAAGAACTGAAACTTTTGTAATACTTATCACTTTGATGTTTGTGAACCAATACGTCAAATAACTCTTTTGGCAACAAATCAATAATTTGTTTGAAAATCGGCTGACCGACTAAATTTTTTTTGCTATTTTTGCCCATGTTGTAATTTTTTATTCGTAAAACAAAAATGCAACTTTGGGGCGAAACTGTCAATAGGAGTAGCCCTTTTTAGTGAAAAAAATTAGTCGGTCAGTAGTGATTTGTAAAATAAAATTTACCAGTAACTATTTCTGTTCCTGTTTGAATCTGCCCATAATCACATAGCGTGGTGTCGAATTTTATCTCAGGTTGTCCAAAGAGAAAAATTGTTAAAGATAGAAAAATAGTTGTAATAGGTATTCTTCTCATATTTTTAATTCGTTCTTACTGTTGCCTCCTTATATGGTAGGTAACATGTTGCTTGGCGTGGTTTAGCTATAACTCTTCCTCATAGAATATTCGATAAAACTTCCGCCCGCTTTCGTCAACACCTTGTTCGATAAGGTTATGGTTACCATGAACATAGATGTGGAAATTTTTATCCAGCTTTATAACACTCTTAAAGACGCGATTTTGCTTCTTGACCGCAGGTGCGGATATATTGAACCGGTCTTCTAACACAATCTCTTTTTCCTGCTGATAATTCTCTTTAAATTTGTTAAAATCCTGAATTATTTCTTGATTTCCGATTACTTTTTGTTCAAACTGTTCGATGTCGAAATCATCGTGCGCCTTGAAATACCCCACAGAACGGTTCAGCAGAGCAATCTGATCGGTTTTACTGATTTCGTATTGTTCCGGCAACTCTTCCGTGATAAAAGACTTGCACATAGAGAGATAGTGATTGGTATTAAAAAACTCGTCCTGTCGGGGCTGGAGTTGCAAGAAATCCTCTTTCCAATACGCCGCATCTTGCCCTTTGCCCGTATTGTCAACGATCTCAACTATATAACCGCCATCACGGTTTTGATTATAGATAAGACAGCCTTTGTCTATTTTTTGCAGATTGATTCCCTGTTCATTGAAAACTACAAAACGATCATCCACCATCTCTACTTTCATAAACGGGTCTTTAACCTCACTTTTAAATAACCCGATCGCATCAACTTCTTCTCCATCAATGGTGCAATTATTAAAATAAACAGCATAAAATTCGCCGTTTTTCACTTTCGGATGGTCGCTTTGCGCATACAGATGACGCGCTAACCGAATCGAGTTATCCAATAAGGCATCCGGGTTTCTAAATGTTTCATCTATAATGTCAAAAACATTGGGTGCATCAATTAGTTCCTCATTTTTAAAAGTATAGAAAGATTCGCTTTTAAAAGAAGAAAGGAAGTATTTTAACAATAATCCGGCTAGATTCTCCCCGGGATGAAACAAGCTGCGGGATTCCTGTAGCAATTCATCTTCATTTTTATTACCAATAAAATGGATGGCTATCTTTGAAAGTTGTGTATTCTCGGTTATATTCATCGTTTATCGTTTCTTGTATGCCCGCAACGTATTCAGTAACAGGCAAGACATCGTCATGGGACCTACGCCGCCGGGCACAGGTGTGATATAGGATGTTTTCGGAGCAACTTCGTCAAACTTGACGTCGCCACAAATACGATAGCCCTTAGGTGAGTCAGCGTCTTCAATGCGGTGAATACCGATATCGATTACGATAGCTCCGGGTTTCACATACTCTTCGGTGATCATCTCCGCTTTGCCGATGGCAACAAACAGGATGTCGGCTTCCGCACAGATGCTCTTTAAATCCTCGGTTTTGCTATGGCAAACGGTCACTGTCGCATTTCCCTGTTTATTCTGCTGTAACAGCAATAAAGCTAACGGTTTACCAACGATATTGCTTCGTCCAACCACCACGCACTTTTTGCCTTCGGTCTCAATACCCGATCTTTTCAACAACTCGATCGTACCAAACGGGGTAGCCGGGACAAAAGTTTCCTTTCCCAGCATCAAACGACCATTGCTAATCTCAGTGAAACAGTCGATGTCTTTTTCGGGATTAATACGAGCGATAATCTTCTCTTGATCAAGATGCTTAGGCAATGGGAGTTGCAGTATAAACCCATCAATTTCATCATCTTTATTGACAAAGTCGATAACATTAAGCACCTCCTCTTCGGATGAATTTTCGGGCAGTTGGTAAACAGAAACCGTAACACCCACTTCCTTTGATTTCCGCTCGATGCTATTCACATAAGTTTTTGATGCGCCATCCTCTCCCACAATCAACGTGGCAATATGGGGAGCCTCTTTTCCATTGTCTATTAATTCCGCTACTTCCGCGGAGATCTCAGCTTTTATCGCTGCTGAAATAGCATTGCCGTCAATGATATTCATACTTTCAAGGTTAGTGGTTGTTAATTATCTACGTCCCGGCGTGTTGAGTGCGTGCAGCAAATTTTTCGCTTTGCCGTTGTTCACCATCTTCATCATCTTACGGGTATCGTCAAATTGTTTTACCAATCTGTTAACTTCCTGAATGTCTGTACCGCTACCATTAGCAATTCGTTTTTTACGGCTGCCGTTAAGGATATCGGGATGCGTGCGCTCTTCAGGAGTCATGGAACGGATGATAGCCTCAACACCTTTAAAAGCGGTGTCATCGATATCCATATCCTTGACCACTTTACCCATACCTGGGATCATGCTCATCAAATCTTTGATATTACCCATCTTTTTGATTTGCTGTATCTGGCTCAAGAAATCGTTAAAATCGAATTGATTTTTCGCCAATTTCTTCTGTAACTTCGCTGCTTCCTCTTCATCGAATTGCGACTGTGCTTTTTCAACGAAAGAGCGGATATCACCCATTCCCAAAATTCGCTCGGCCAAACGGTCAGGATGGAAAACATCAAGTGCTTCCATTTTTTCACCGGTTCCGATATATTTAATGGGTTTATCCACAACAGCTTTGATGGTTAATGCGGCACCACCTCGGGTATCGCCGTCCATCTTTGTAAGGATCACTCCGTCAAAGTTGAGTTTATCATTAAAAGCCTTCGCCGTGTTCACCGCATCCTGACCGGTCATCGCATCGACAACGAAAAGGATCTCGTGAGGATTGACAGCATTTTTGATGTTGCCGATCTCATCCATCATCTCTTGATCTATCGCCAAACGACCGGCAGTATCGATGAGCACCACATTGTGCCCCCACTCTTTCGCGTGCTTAACCGCCTCTTTCGCAATCTCCACCGGCTTCTTGCTTCCTTCGATCGTGAAGACATCCACTCCGATTTGCTCGCCCAGTACTTTCAACTGGTCGATGGCAGCGGGACGGTAAACATCGGCTGCAACCAAAAGCGGTTTCTTATTTCGTTTGGTTTTAAGGAGTAAGGCCAATTTTGCCGAGTGCGTGGTTTTACCCGAACCTTGCAAGCCTGCCATCAAAATCACCGTCGGATTGCCGCTAAGGTTGATATCCACGGCATCGCGTCCCATCAGGTTAATTAATTCGTCATACGTGATCTTTACCATCAACTGACTCGGAGAAACGGACTTCAGCACGTTCATACCCAGTGCCTTTTTCTTGATATCATCGGTAAACTCCTTGGCAATCTTATAGCTAACATCGGCATCCAAGAGGGCTTTGCGCACCTCTTTCATCGTTTCGGCAATATTGATTTCCGTGATATAACCTTGTCCTTTAATGATTTTAAAGGCTTTATCTAATCTTTCGGATAAACTCTCAAACATATTATCTTTTCGTTTAGTATTGTTTTTATCAGTTAAGAATAAACTTCTTCTAATCTATTTCTATTAAAACACTATTGATTATTTATTTAAAATAACCTCAATTTCCTAGTTCCTCTTTAATTTTATCATTTATCAACGACACGAAATCTGTGATCGCCATACTTCCTTTGTCTCCCACGCCGTGTTCGCGAACAGACAGCATTTTCTCTGCCTCCTCCTTTTCACCCACAATCAGCATATACGGAATTTTCGACATCTCGGCATCACGAATTTTACGACCGGTCTTCTCGTTTCTTTCATCAATAATAGCACGGATATCCTGCAAATCCAACTGCTTCTTCACTTCATAAGCATAATCCAAATATTTCTCGCTAATCGGCAAAATCGTCACTTGATCGGGAGTGAGCCACAACGGGAAGTTTCCTGCGGTATGCTCCAACAAAACAGCCACAAAACGTTCCATTGAGCCGAATGGCGCACGGTGGATCATCACCGGCCTTTTTTTCGATTGATCAGCATCAATATACTCCAAATCAAATCGTTCCGGAAGGTTGTAATCAACTTGAACAGTCCCCAATTGCCATTTGCGGCCAAGCGCGTCTTTCACCATAAAGTCCAATTTCGGACCGTAGAATGCCGCTTCGCCGGTTTCCACCGTAGTATTCAAACCTCTTTCTGCAGCCGCTTCAATGATCGCTCGTTCCGCCTTTTCCCAGTTCTCATCGCTACCGATATATTTTTCCTTATTGTTCGGATCGCGTAACGAAACTTGTGCAATAAAATCCTTAAAATCCAATGTTTTGAAAATGTAAAGGATGATGTCAATCACCTTGCAAAACTCCTCTTTCAACTGATCCGGCGTACAAAAGATGTGCGCATCGTCTTGTGTAAAACCACGCACACGGGTCAGGCCATGCAATTCTCCACTTTGCTCATAGCGGTAAACCGTTCCAAATTCCGCCAAACGAATAGGCAACTCTCTGTATGAATGAGGTTTTGATGCATAAATCTCGCAATGATGAGGACAGTTCATCGGTTTGAGGAAAAACTCCTCGCCTTCTTGCGGCGTTGTGATTGGCCGGAAAGAATCCGCTCCATATTTTTGATAGTGCCCGGAAGTCTTATACAGCTCCACATTACCAATATGTGGACACATAACTTGTTGGTATCCATACTCTTTTTGCACCTTCTTGAGAAAATTTTCCAAACGTTCTCGTAGCGCTGTCCCTTTCGGCAACCAAATGGGAAGCCCCGCACCTACTTTTTGGGAAAAGAAAAAGAGTTCCATCTCTTTTCCCAATTTTCTGTGGTCACGTTTTTTAGCTTCTTCCAACATCACTAAATAATCATCCAACTCTTTCTTTTTCGGGAACGTGATCCCGTAAATTCTTGTCAGCTGTTTGCGTTTTTCATCACCGCGCCAATATGCCCCCGCCGTATTCAACAACTTGATCGCCTTGATCGAAGCTGTATTGAAAAGGTGTGGACCGCGACACAAATCTGTGAAATTACCACTGGTATAAAATGTGATCGTACCATCTTCCAAATCATTGATCAGTTCTACTTTATACTCTTCATTTTTCCCCGCAAAGTGATTGAGCGCCTCTTGCTTGCTGACCTCTTTGCGAACCAGTTGTAATTTTTGACTTGCCAATTCCTGCATTTTTTTCTCAATGGCCGGAAAATCATCAGAGGATATAGTATGTCCCATGAAATCAATATCATAATAGAACCCATTTTCAATGGCTGGTCCAATTCCAAATTTCACGCCGGGGTAAAGCTCCTCAATAGCGGCAGCCATCAAGTGTGCGGAAGTGTGCCAAAAAACCTCTTTGCCTTCGGGATCATTCCACGTCAACAGGGTTAACCGTGCATCGTTTTCTAATTTATAATCCAACCCAACAATAATATCGTTCACTTTCGCCGCCAGCACATTGCGGGCTAAACCTTCGCTGATCGACAATGCGACCTCGTAAGGCGTTGATCCTGCGTTAAATTCTTTCACTGAACCATCAGGTAATGTTATCTTAATCATAGTTTTTTCGATTTTTTAAAAAGCCCGCAAAGATAATATTTTTATCGATTGGTTTTTCCTGTTTTTACAGCCATGATTTTTCGTACTTTCGCGGCCATATCGCAACCAAAAAATGAATAGACTGACCGCTTTTTTGAAGAAATATTTTCATGTCATCGTCTTCATTCTACTGCAACTTTTCTGTTTAATTCTCATTTACAACAATTTAAACTACCCTCGCTTTGTGATGGCACGGGTCACAAAGCATATCACATACCCGTTCAATAAATTTTGGAATGGATTTACCAGCCACTTCGCGCTCCGCAGTGAGAATGAGAATCTTATCTCGCAAAATATGGAATTGATGCGGGAAGAGGAGCGCAATTTCTTAATGATTGAAGATTCGCTTTACATACACGAGGAGCAATTTGGCGAACAGAAAAAAATACGAATTTATGATTACACTTCTTCACATGTCGTCTACAATTCAACCAATAAAACCCACAACTATTTGATCATCGACAAAGGTTCCGACGAAGGCATCTCCATCGATATGGCTGTATTTTCAGCACAAGGTATTGTGGGCGTAGTCAGTGATGTTTCCAAAAACTTTTCCACCGTGATGTCGATGCTACACCCCGACACGCGGGTCAGCGCCAAATTGATGCCCAGCGACCAGATCGGAACAGTGATTTGGCCGGGAGCTAACATGGAAATCGTCAATTTACTGGATATCCCTCAACATATTGTTGTGAATACCGGCGATTCGGTCTTCACCAGCGGCTTCTCGAATGTCTATCCCAAAAATATTCTCATCGGAACGGTTGTTTCTGTGGAAGAAAATCAGAAGAATAGCTTTTTGGACATCGAGCTGAAACTAGCGACTAATTTCAACCATATCAATTCGGTATATACTGTTAAAAATCTGTATAAAAACGAAATAGACAGTCTCAAAGCGAATTTTAAACATGAATAGAACTGTATCCAACATATTGCGATTTGTTTTGCTGCTTGCCATACAGGTGCTGGTTTGCAACCATGTCCATCTTTTTGGATATATAAATCCGCACATCTACCTGTTAGCCATTCTATTGATGCCGTTTGAAATTCCATTGACGGCACAATATCTCATCGGATTTTTCTCCGGATTAGTGGTCGACATGTTCGCCATGTCGCTCGGTGTCCACGCTTCGGCCACGCTACTCGTAGTTTTTCTGCGTCCACACCTTGTTTCCATGCTGAATGGCAAAAAGAAAATCGACGGTATTGAACGGGCCATCCCCGGAGTGAAAGACTTCAAGTGGCTGTTTATCTATACCTTCACGCTTTCGGTAGTCCATCATTTCGCCGCGGTTTTATTGGAAGCTTTCTCTTTCAGGCACTTCCTCTTCACTATACTGTCAGCACTACTGAGCGCCATTTTCACCACCCTCGTGATCCTCTGTATCGAATACATGTTTTTCCCATTAAAACGGAAATCATAAATCATAGTTATTTACAAAACACTCAAAGTAATGAAATCAAAAATTGTCATAGGAAATTGGAAAATGAACAAATCTTTCGATGAAGCGGAAGATCTCATAACAGAAATTGAAGAAATATTAGCAGATCTGAATCTCAGCACGTTAGTAGTTTTAGCACCGCCATTCCCCTATTTGGAACTGGCCACCGACCACGCACCGGACGGTAATTTTGAGTGCGCCGCGCAAAACTGCTCTCAATTCAACAACGGCGCTTATACCGGCGAGGTTTCCGCCTCAATGTTGGCTGATATAGACGTCGAGTTTTGCATTGTCGGCCATTCCGAAAGACGCAAATATTTCAACGAAACAAACGAGATACTGGCTGAAAAAGTGAACCGACTAACCGAAGTGGGACTAATACCCATCTATTGCTGCGGCGAAACCGTGGAAGAACGCGAAGCAGGGGTTCACTTCGATGTGATTGAAAAACAAATCAAAGAAGGATTATTTCACCTGCTCCCCGAATCTCTCGAACGGGTGATCGTCGCTTACGAACCGGTTTGGGCAATCGGAACAGGACTTACCGCTACACCACAACAAGCCGAAGAAGTGCACCTTTTCATCCGCTCGCTAATAGAAAAAAAATATGGCACCGAAGCCGCATACAATCTAAACATATTATATGGAGGGAGTTGCAACCCCAGCAATGCCTTGGAGCTTTTTACCCAGCCCAACATCGACGGCGGCCTGATCGGTGGCGCATCCTTAAACACTAAAGAATTTATCGAAATCGTTGAGGCGGCGGAAACAGCAGGAAGCGACAAATAGTGATCTATTTTCACTCTTCCTAACAAAGAAGCATAAAGATGGCCGCAGATTTTCAATTTTTATCCGCGGCCATCTTTTAAATCCACACTTGACACATTAGCGCATCAAAGCCTGGAGGCTACTTTTTACTGAAGTTCGACTTATCCACGCCGCAGATAGGGCAAACCCAATCGTCGGGGATATCTTCAAACGCGGTACCGGGCGCAATGCCCGAATCGGGATCACCTTTTGCGGGATCATATTCATAACCGCACACATCACAAATCCAAATTGCCTTGTTGTCCATTTTTTCCTCCTTTTTTTCTATATTAATGTTAAGATTATGCGTTGGGGCATGAGCCGGAGCCTTCCCCCTTAATACTTCCCTATAATAGTTATAGGTCATCGCATCACCTTGAGGATCAACGATTTTACCATTCTCTATATTGACAATAAACAAGATATGAGTATCCATATCCAATTCACTCTCCACTTGACCTTCAAACCAAGCCATGGCGTCCTCCTCTACAATAGGGATACCCGTTTCGCCTGTAATATACTTAAAATCAGAAAATTTATTGATATCCCGCCCGCTTTTAAAGCCAAAATGGCCTATCAGTTTTTGATCCGCTTTCATACTCAGTGCGGAAAAAGCCACTTTTTTTGATTTCTGAATCAACTCTGTCGTAAAATTTTTCTTCGAAGCGCATAACGCAATACGGATAGGCTGCGATGTAATTTGCATCGCTGTATTGCTGACGAATCCACTCGCTTGCCCCCCATATTTTGAGGTTACAATGTACATGCCATAAGTGATTTTAAATAGCGTGTCGGCAGTCAAGGTATTCATTGCGTCGGGATTAAAATTACTATTTTAAGAATTGTTGCTTTTTTAATACTTCAACCAACACATTCGCAAAATGTTCATTGTCTTTTTTGGCATAACGTTTTTTAGTGAAAATCTGAGCGAGATTTGGCAACTGATTATCTTCCAATAACTTTACATTTCGGACATCCGCTTCTTTCTCCGCATACAACCGGTTGATCTCATCTTCGGCATAATCAGCATATCGTTCATAATGCACCAAAGCCTCCAGCGGAAGTTTATCGGTTAATTCAGGATTTTCAGCAGGATAGCCGATGGATATGCAAGCCAATGGAACAACATGATTGGGCAGATTCAATGCTCCAATGAATTTATCAGCATTATAGGTAATTGTTCCGAGCCAGCAGATACCAAGCCCCAAGGATTCGGCTGCCACACAAGCGTTTTGCGCCGCAATCAGTGTGTCGGCAACCGCCCAGTGATAAGATTGCATGTTGCTATACGCGTCTGTGTCTGCATCCCGATATTCACAATATTTGTTAAAACGGTTGAAATCCGCACAAAAAGTTAGAATTAACGGGGCATTTGTAGCGATCGGTTGGTTAAAATGAAACGGAGCCATCTCCTTCATTCTCTCCTTGTCTTGCGTGACAATGATACTATAT
>JAJDJJ010000068.1 GCA_030267125.1 Bacteroidales bacterium OttesenSCG-928-B11 | reverse complement strand
AGTCCAAGAATTTTCCGTGCTTCCGCCGGATTTGCGATTTCACGACCTAACTCTTTGGCTAAACGAACCACTTTTTCCACTAATTCGCCATTTGATTTCGCCAACACGCCTTTGGAAAGATAGACGTTATCCTCGAAACCCACGCGTACGTGTCCCCCATCAATAATCGCCGCCACGGCCAGCGGAAACTCAAATCTTCCAATTCCCGCCACAGTGTAAGTCGCATCAGCGGGGATGCTACCGCGCAAGAAAACAAAATCGCGTAATTCACCGGTAATGCCACCATTTACACCCATTACGAAATCAAAATGCATAGGAGATTTGATGAATCCTTTTTTGCCCAAGCGCAACGCCATGTCTATCATACTCTTATCAAATACTTCTAATTCGGGTTTGATATTGCGTTCGATCATCCGTTGTCCGAAATATTTGATTGTATTTTCAGTGTTTTCAAAAATCTCATCCCCACCAAAGTTAAGTGTTCCACAGTCGAGGGTTGCCATTTCGGGGTTAAGCTCCGTAGGTTGCAAGCGTTCATCGTTGGACATCCCTACCGCACCGCCGGTCGATGGTTGGATGATTACATCCGGGCATGCTTCGTAAATCGCATCCATTATCTCTTTAAATCGAGCCTTATCCTGCGTGGGTGTTCCGTCATCGTAACGAACATGCAAGTGTATAATACTGGCGCCGGCATCATAAGCGGACTTTGCCTCCCGCACAAATTCTTCTTTGGTGTAAGGCACTCCCGGATTCATTTCTTTGGTAACTTCCGCTCCGGAAATAGCTGCGGTTATAATCAATTTTTCCATGGCATCTATTCTTTATTTGTTAATCCTTTGACACTTAACAGGAACAACGCAAGTTCCGCTGGCGCGACACACTACGATTGGCTCGGTCAAGAAATCGGCGGCAGAATCGGAGATGTCGGGACGCGGCACCACCACTTTACGCGCCTCAAAAACCATCTTGCGCGAGGAATTACCCACTTTTACAATCTCGCCTACAGCTTCAATATAATCGCCCGCATAAACGGGCGCCAAAAACTCAACGCTGTCATAAGCGGCAAAGAGTCCCTCGTCGCCATCATTAATGATTAATAATTCGGTGGCTACATCGCCGAAAAGTTGCAGCATCTTGGCGCCATCAACTAGATTCCCACCATAATGCGCGTCATGAGATCCCATTCTCACCCTGATCATTGCTTGTTTCATAATTACCTGTCTTAAATATTTGTGTTTTATACAATATAACTTACAAAAACCGCCGGTGTATGTATATTTTCCATCGGTATTCCACCGGTTTCCACAATCTCTTCCGCCTCTGCGATCACAAGATCAGCAGCGGTGGCCATCATGGGGTTGAAGTTCTGCGTGGTACCTTTATAGAAAAGGTTTCCCGATTTGTCGGACACACTCGCGCCTAACAGAGCCACGTCTGCATGCAAGGCGGTCTCAAGCAGATACTCCTTGCCTTCCACGGTGATTTTCTGCTTCCCCTCTTCTACAATGGTGCCGATGCCGGTGGGTGTCAAAACACCTCCCAAGCCTGCTCCACCACAACGAATTCTTTCCGCCAAGGTGCCTTGCGGAACAAACTCAACCTCTAACTCCTTGTTATTAAATTGCTCGATTGTAAGAGGATTAGTACCGATATGAGAAACAATCACTTTTTTAACCTGTTTGTTTGCTACCAACAACCCGATCCCCTTATCCGGGAAAGCCGTATCATTGGCAATGATGGTCAAATCTTTCACTTTGCGTTCCACCATGGCGTTGATCAACTTGTGGGGAGACCCTGCCGCCAAAAAACCACCGATCATGATAGTCATTCCATCTTTCATCAGTGCGGCAGCCTCGGAAACTGAAATTATCTTTTTGCTCATACTATTAAATTTTAATGATTTATATCTCTTTACAATACTTCGAACATCATTTTTTATCATTTATATTGAAAACCACCTTCGGGTGCTTTTTCGATATCTATAATTTCAATGGTGAAATGCAACGGTGAGAAGCGAGGGATTAATGGGTGCTCGTAATCATGATACGCCAACTGTGAAGGGATCACCACTTCAGCAATTTCACCTTTATTCATCATGGATACAGTAAAATTCCAACCCGGAATCACCTGAGACACACCCAATTGTATTTTAATCGGTTCTCCACCTTCAGAAGAGTCGAAAACCTCTCCGGTCAACAATTTTCCGGTATAATTGATCGTCACCATATCGTATATACTCGCATTATCGCCTTTTCCTTTTTTAATTTCCTTGAAATAGATACCTTGTGCTGACGGTTCCATGTCCCAACCATTTTCTGTTAAAAACTGGTTGATCAAAATCGGCTCTTTAGCTCTTGCGCTTTCGTATGCTTCAATTAGTTTATCCACTTCCACCTTAGGCATACGATCGTATATCTTAAGAGAGACAAACACCTCTTCTTCCGGAAAATCCAATTCTTGTCCTAAATAATGTTCTGCAAATTGATCTTTACCAAAAATAAAAGTCACACTGTCGCCCTGACGCATGGAGAGTAGCGCGGTATTGAAATCGCCTTCATACTTACTAGTGTCAACCGCAATCATTTCACCTGCTTCAAACAAAACGCTGTCACCGATTTGCAGCACCATATTTACGCCCAACCAATCGCCAATTTGTACTAATTCCGCCGTATCATTAATCTGATGGAATTGGTAATAATAACCGGTTTCATGTTTTTTAAAACCTTTGTACTTTGAACATCCGAAAATGGAAAATGCCACGGCAAATAACAGGGTTAATGCTACTAAATGTTGTAATCTAAACTTCATAAACTTGTAATTTTAATATTATTTAACTTCAATTAATTCAACTATCAAGGCGACAGGGGAATACCTCCCTATCCTCACGGCATCGCCAGATGCGCCATAAGCCAGATGCGAGGGAATGACTAAGCGGGCGGTTTCACCTTTACGCATCAACTGTACGGCTTCGTGCAAACCGGCAATCGCATCGCTCTTTTCAACGGCAAACATCATCAATCCATCCTCCTTCGAGGAGTAAACGGTCTCGCCCGAAAGGAGTAACATCGTATATTTCAATGATACTTCATTACCCTGAACAGGACGTTTCCCGTCGGTTGTTTTTGTAATTTGGTATCGCAATCCCGATTTCGTTTTTTCCATATCCCAGCCATAACGTCTTATGAAAAGCGCAATCTCCTCATCTTCCAGCTGCACAATCTTGGCATTAGTTTGTATCAAGGGATCATGCGTTTCGTCTGTTTCATGTTGCGAGATTTGCACAATACCGGTAGGTGTTTTGTCTTTACATCCATATTGCGGCAAAATCAATGGAAAAACCAAAAAAAACAAAAGGCGATGATCTATTTTCATGTTATTTTTCCTGATAAGGTTTTAACAATTCTTTCTGGTATTGCGGCAGAATTGATTCGAAATAGGCCTTTGTATTTTCCAACGTGTCATTATGATAAGCGGCTGCGGCATTACGATGCCCGCCACCGTTAAAATGTTTACGGGCAAACTGGTTCACATCAAAATTACCTTTGGAACGAAATGATATTCTCACTTTTTCACCGCGCTGAATGAAAATCGCTGCAAATTGCACGGTTTTAATCGTCAGTCCATAATTTACAAAACCTTCGGTATCCCCCATTTTATAATCATTATCCTTCAAATCTTGGGAAGACAAGTAGATATATGCGGTGGCATATTCATTCAAAATACGCATTCGTTGTAGCGAAAGACCAAGCAAGTGAATCCGGCTCTCGGCATAATTATCATATATCTTCCGGTGAGTGTCCTCCCCGTCAACACCTTTTTTGATCAACTTGTTCAAGATGGCATAGGTTTTCGGATCGTTACACGAATAAGTAAGCGAGCCTGTATCGGTTATAATTCCCACATAAAGGCAAGTTGCAATTTCAAGGGAAAGGGCATTTTTCTCTTTGAGGTAATCAAAAAGCAGACGGTAAACTAATTCACAAGAAGAACTGGTCTTCACTGTTGAAAGCATGACATCCACTTCAATATCCGGAGCTAGATGATGATCAATCAACACCTTAAAAGCATCAGATTTAATTATTGCATTCTCCAGTATTTTTCCGCTTCGATGAGGAGCATTCATGTCTGTGATGAAAAGCATGTCGGCTTCTTTCACTACTTTTTTCGCTTTGTCCTTATCATTCTCCGCTACAATGATCTGTCCGCTGGCCGGCATCCATTTCAAAAAATCTGGAAACTCATTGGGTAACACCACATTAACCTCAAAACCTTTTGCATTGAGAAAATGAAACAGCGCTAAAGCCGATCCCACAGCATCACCGTCGGGATTATAGTGCGATACAATGGTGATCTTTTTTGCAGATGCTAAAGCGGATTGGAGAGCAGTAATATCTTTCTTTTTCAATGTTCAAAAATTAAAGGTTGCAAACTTACATAAAAAAAGAGAATCTTCAGTTTTTACTTTTTTGCCTACCGCAAATTTCAAGATAATCGCAATATCCGCATCTTTTAATGTCGGAAGTTGGATCGAAATCAATTTCCGGATTCAATATTTCCTCTAACAATCTCGTCAATTCCACCTTGAAAATATCATATAAATTCTGCGGAGAGTATTCGTCTTCCGAATAATCTTCAAAAACCGGCACAAACAGTTCGTCATGCTGTTCTTTGTTGAGCTGCACAAAGCTAATGATGCCCGTATCTAACGCCAAGGGTATCCCCCATTCATTATCTTCTTGGTATTTACAATACATGAAAAGGTATATCATCAATTGGAAGATTTTATTTTTCGTCGGATCCGAAAATAGCTCTTCGATGTTATTTGCCCGCATATCCTTCGGGTCAACCCGTCCTGTCTTATAATCAACAATTCGGATTCGTTGGCCTATACGATCAATCCTATCAATAAAACCTTTGATATGCAATGATTTGCCATTTACTTGCACGGAAGTAGTGATCTCTTTTTCACATTCCAAAAATTCTATCGAATGCAATGTATCTTTCCCTAAAATCGTAAGATAGTTGTTTAAATACTTTTTGATGATCTCTTTGTAAAGAAAAGGTTTCCCTCGATTTAAATCAATGTGTTTCAAGTCTTCCATCCCGACAATCTCCTCGTCTACCCATCTATCCAAATTATCGACTGCTTCCTTGATGATTGAAATTCGAGCTTGTGGATTTACAATAATCTGATTGACGATTTTTTCCAACACATTATGGATAATCGTTCCGATGGTATTTTGTTCCATCTCTTCTGAAACAGTCACTTGTCTTTTCAATCCGAGAACAGCATGGAAATAAAATTGCAGCTTACAATTAATGTATTTCGAAAGCAAAGAAGCCGAATAAACTCTTGTTTCCAAGTGGTCTATGATTCTTTTATCCTTTTTCACAATCAAGGGTTGGTTGGCATTGCCAGCACCATCGATAGTGAAATGCTTTACATTATAATGTATGTTGTCGCAATGCTGGGCTTTGACTTCAAATTCCAACTGTGCGACAAAGCGACTCCGTTCCGCCAGGGTATCGGACGCATCTTCATCGTAAATAAGTACAATATCTTCAGCACGTTGTAATAAGCGGAAGAAGTGATAAGCAAAGACGGTATCCTTTTCACGGGTTAGCGGAAGACCGAAATAACGTTTCATATCGAAGAGAATCAGCGAGTTTTGCGCATTGCTATTCGGCAACACACCTTCGTTGGCAGAAACGAGGATCACATTCTTAAAATCCAACGTGCGCGATTCCAACAAACCCATCACCTGCAGTCCCTTGTCATACTCGCCTTTTAGGGGCACAGAAAGAGTCCGGATTTTCTTGTCGAAAAAGTAAGAAATCGTATTGAAATCGACAATTTTTGAATGGCAGATATCTTTCAGGAAATCGGCCGTCTCCATCAGTTTCTGGCAAACAACCCGCAAAGAATAGCTGTAATTAACATTTTCAGGAAAATATGCGATCAGGTTTTGAATAACGGCAGTAGACTCCTCAAAAAAACGCACTCCTTTTTCGGGTTTCGGCAAGATTGTCTGCAAGCCTATTCCTACTATTTCTTCATATTTAAAAAAAGATTTATTGTTCTTTTTTATGATTTCCAAAAAATCCCGCATCGATTTTTCATGAACCAACAAATGACGTATCACCGGATTTTCGAGGATGGCGATTATATCTTTGTGATAATAAAGCGGTTCCTCACTATCCCGGATTTCTTGAAACCGAAAGCAGTTTTTCACCAACGTGATGAGCTGTTTCACCAAATGCACGGCTGGCGTTTCAGAAAAAGGATACCCCATTGTCAAATTCACCGTCCCGCAAGGATAGGCATGCAAAAAGGGCAGCACCAACGATTCGTCGGCAAAAACCAATGCCGTATTATCTAAGGAACCCTCTATTCTTTCAATCTCCTGAATTTTGTTGATCGCGCAATAGAGTTGGTTGAATTTTCCCGAAACCGCAACCTCGGTAATACTCTTCTCCATACTCTTGTAATCATTACTAACCCAGTGTATTGGCATTTCCCCCAAATTCTGTTTGATTTTTTGAATTAACAGATCAGACGTATTCGCATAAAACGGATCAAAGTCAAAATAAATCTCTGCTTTTCCTGTAGATAAAAAATGTTCGATAATTTTAAATTCTGATGGCGTAAAAGCGCTCAACCCGGCAAAGTAGATTTTCTCGAAGTGTAATTGCGAAGTATACTTATCGATATTTAATGCCAGATCTCTATAGATAGCTCCCCAATATGATAAATTACGCTGTTTCAATTGGCGATTTAATCCCTCATATAAACCGAAAAGATTTTTGTAAAAATCGAGATATTTTCGCTGGTTTTCAGACAATTCTTGTTGTGCAAAAGAGATATCCAACTCTTTGATTTCGGAAAGATTGGCAAAGATAGCCTTGGCATCAGCCAGCTGCATGTCTATCTCGTTAATGTCTCGCAGAAAAGTTTCTCCCCAAGGATAGAACATATCAAAACTCTTTTCTTCTCCATAAGATGTTGACTTATAAATCTCGAATGTCATCTTCAGCAATTCTTCTTCGGGAGCCAGTTCAAAAGGAGAGAATGATTTGATGAAGTCGTTAATCGTAAAGATCGCGGGAGTGAAGATGATCTGTTGTTTTTGTTCGCTCATTTGTTTGAGCAAAACACGACCCGCCCTTCGTCCGGGAAGTACGATGGCGGTTTTAGTAAAATCACAATTTTGCTGAAGTATCTGTCTGGCTAATTTTTCTAAGAAGGTCATCATTATAATAAGATAGTATCCAAAAAGTACTTGTAAGGCATTCCCGCAATCACTTCTTTTTCAATTTCTTTTTCACATCCCGTATATCTTCCGAAATTTGTTGAAAATCAACTTTAAATTGATTGTTTTGGCTCGAAAAACGAGAGAGGAACTCCACATTTTTGGTGATTTCAAACAGCGTGGATAATGTAAGGTTTTGCAAATAAAAATTATGATTCAGAGCTTCTGTCGCAACCTTTTGAATGGCTATCTTATAGGCTTTATCGTCGATCACAATTCCGCTCTTATTCAGGAATGAGGCACCGGCTTCAAATTGCGGCTTAATCAGTAGGATCAGTTCACCGGATTCTTTCAAAAATGGCTTTAAGTACGGGAACAGGTAAGTCAGCGATATAAAGGACAGATCGGCCACAATGAAATCAAACTGTTTGTTGTCAACATCTTGCGTCTTCAAGTCCCTGAAATCTTTTTGCTCGATAAATACTACTCGGGGATCATTTCGCAAATCGTTATGGAGTTGATTCGTTCCCACATCAATGCAGTAACAAAAAGTAGCACCGTGTTTGAGTGCGCAATCGGTGAACCCTCCGGTTGAAGCACCGATGTCGAGCACATTTTTTCCTGCAAACTCCAATCCAAAATCGGCAATCGCTTTCTCCAACTTCAATCCTCCCCTACTCACGTAGCGATTAAAAATATCTACAACTTCAATTTCCACATTTTCGTCAACCATCTTGGATGGCTTGTCAACCACCGAACCATTCACTTTAACAGTCCGGTGGTTGATTGCATCCTGCGCCTTCTCTCGAGACGGAAAGATTCCTTTAATAAACAGCAGTCTGTCTATTCTTTCCATTTTTTCAATTTAAGCAAGAAAGCTTGCATTTCTATTTCACAGGAATATTCCCCATGAGTGCCACGAGAAAATCCCAAAATTTACCAACACTTTCAATGTTCACTCTTTCATCGGGTGAGTGAGGATTCATGATGGTTGGTCCGAAGGAAATCATATCCCAGTTGGGGTAACTTACGCCAAAGAGACCGCATTCCAAACCGGCGTGAATAGCCATGATTTTCGGAGTTGCGCCATATTTTTCGGTATATGTTTTGATTGCTGTTTTCAAAACAGGTGATTCCATGTTGGGTTTCCATCCCGGATAAGCTCCTGTGAGTGAAATTTTGGCACCTGCTAATTCAGCTATGGATCTCATTTTCTCTCCCAAAGCTTCTTTGGCAGAGTCCACGGAGCTACGGAGCAAGTTTGCCATCAACAACTTGCCGTTTTCCAAATTAAAAATAGCAAAGTTATTGGACGTTTCCACTAAGTCTTTCATGCTGTCGCTCATTCGCAAAACACCATGCGGCAAAGAATAGGCCATGTGTAAAATACGACTGTCGCAACATTCCGCAACCACCTGTGCGGGAAGTTCCACTACAGTTAGATCTATAGTCAAATCGGGTTCTGTGGCGGAAAATTCTTTACGCAACACTTCAGTATAATTTTTCACAAAATCTTCGAAACGAGCCGCGTTATTTTCCGGCACTGCAACAATGGCTTCGGCTTCGCGGGCGATTGCATTGCGCAAACTACCACCATGAATAGTTGAAATACGAATGCCCATATCTTCTTTGCTTTTTTGAAGCAATCTGGTTATCAATTTATTAGCATTAGCGCGTCCCAAATTAATATCCATCCCTGAGTGGCCGCCCTTCAAACCGGAGATAAAGACACGGAAAGCTTTCATGCCTGCTGGCATAGGTTCAAGCACGTATTCATCTTCTATATTGGCATCTAATCCGCCAGCGCATCCCACATACATTTCGCCTTCGGTTTCGGAGTCTAAGTTTATCAAAATATCACCTTTCACAAAACCTTTTTTCAATCCGAAAGCACCGGTCATTCCCGTCTCTTCGTCCACAGTAATCAGTACTTCAAGCGGTCCGTGTTGTACATCTTTAGCCAAGAGCAAAGCCATTCCGGCCGCACAACCAATACCATTGTCGGCACCCAGCGTTGTGCCATCCGCACGCAACCAACCATCAGAACCGATGACCGTTTTAATCGGATCCTTGGTGAAATCGTGTTTTTTATCGCTGTTAGCTTGCGGAACCATGTCGATATGGCCTTGCAAAATCACGGGAGTCCTATTTTCCATGCCGGGTGTAGCCGGTTTCCTGAAGATCAAATTGCCCGTTTCATCTTGTTCGCATTCGATATTGTTCTTCTTCGCCCAATCTTTCAAGAAAGCCAGAATTTGCTCTTCATGTTTAGAAGGATGGGGAATATCACAGATTGACGCAAAAGATTCCCATAATGCCGAAGGGTAAAGTTTTTTTAATTCGCTGTTCATAATTGTTTGATTTTTAAATTTATAAATGACTTTGGTTATAATTTTCGATTTTCGATTCTATTTTCGATTCTGCCGTCTTTGATAACAATTCTGACATCGGACATGTTTGCCAGCTCCTCATTATGGGTCACGATGATAAATGTTTGCCCGAATGCTTCACGCAAGTCAAAGAACAATTTATGCAGATTCATGGCATTTTCGGTGTCGAGATTACCGGAAGGTTCATCAGCCAGAATCAATTTGGGATTGTTAATCAAGGCGCGTGCGACGGCTACTCGTTGTTGTTCTCCTCCTGAAAGTTCCGAAGGCTTGTGAGTGAGGCGATGCTTCAACTGCATAAAGTCCAGCAATTTTTCAGCTTCTTTCAGCGCCTGTTTTTTAGGGGAACCTCCAATCAGTGCCGGCATCGCCACATTTTCCAAGGCTGTAAACTCAGGCAGAAGATGATGAAATTGAAAAACAAAACCAATGTTTTGATTCCTAAATTCAGACAATTTTTCATCATTCAACGAAAAAATGGAGGTATTATCAATAAATACCTCCCCTGTGTCCGGCCGGTCTAACGATCCGATGATATGTAGCAGTGTTGATTTTCCTGCCCCGGAAGGTCCTACAATAGTAACAATCTCCCGATCCGCAATTTCAAGAGCTACGCCTTTCAATACCTTCAGATTCCCATAGCTTTTTCCAATATCCTGAACTCTAATCATCTCCTATTTTTTAAGAAGCGCAAAGATAGTGAATAATGAAGTCTCTAACATTATTTCACGGCAAACGCGTTAAAAAATATCGACAACATGACAAAAAATGTCATGGGTGAGCACTTTACTGTTTCGCCACCTTAAAGGTTCTCGTCAAATTATCACTGTCGGTAAATACGAAAAAATAGACTCCAGTTGGAAGATCTGCGATAGATATCCGCGTTACGAAGTTATCCATTTTGAGTGACCGGATGATTTTCCCATGATCCGTGTATATGTCTAAATTTCCATTAAGGAATTTTCCGTCTTCAATCTTGACCTCAACATTTCCTTGTGTAGGATTTGGATAAACGATCATCTCTAATGGGGCTTCGTAGCAGGTGATGTTAATGGTGGTGCTTATGCTTAGCGTGGCTGTTTCACTTGCGCCACAGTCATTTAACCCGACCACTGTTAACAGTCCGCTACCTTCCGAATTGACATCCAGCTTGATTGTTCGTGCCAGATGGTTATCAATTCCCCATTTTTCATTGCTGATATTCCATTCATAGTGCGTTGCATTTTCCACAGGATCGACACTATAAACATATTCTCCTAACTCTGGAATTGCATCCCGCCCTTGAATTATCCCAATGATGCCAGGGAGCGGGATCACGGTGAGTGTGAGTGTGATGATGCTGTCGCAACCGTGGATGGTTTGCAGGGTGTGGCTATACGTTCCCGCCTCGGTGAGTACCGCACCGAAGAAGTCGTAAGTACCCCCCGCACAGATCGCTGCCGTGTCCAGCGTGATGTAAGACGGGTAAAGGTAAATAGTGATGGTGTAGGTGCTGGACACTTCACCATTTTCCGCCGTTACTACTACGGGGATGCTGTTTTCACCAAAAGAAAGTAGATGCGCCCCATCACCCGCAACAAGGGCATTTGAGTGGTTCGCAGTAGCACCAATCACAATAGAAGTTGTTGTCATACTACAAAGTGAAATCGTATAGTACAGAATTTCCGGATTAAACGCCGGAGTCAATGTTCCTTCGCTGACGGTTAAATCAGATAATGTCGCATCTGTTGACATAACAGGAGCTTCGCGTGTTACGACAACATTGTAAACCAAAGTTGTTGCTCCGTCTTCTGCGGTTACGGTAATAGCAAAAGGATTGGCGCCAACAAGAAGATTGTCTTTTAATCCGGCGCCACTTACTGTTGCATTAGCGTGAGTTGCCGTTGCAGCGATTGTAAGTTGCGTTATCGAATTAGCAACGGTTACGGTATAATCTAATGTTGTTGATACAAACGCCGGAGTTAATGTCCCTTCGCTGACGGTTAAATCAGATAATGTAGCATCTGTTGACAAAACAGGAGCTTGGCGGGTTACAACAACATTGTAAACCAAAGTTGTTGCTCCGTCTTCTGCGGTTACGGTAATGGCAAACGGATTTGCGCCAACAAGAAGATTGTCTTTTAATCCGGCGCCACTTACTGTTGCATTAACGTGAGTTGCCGTTGATCCGATTGTAAGTTGCGTTATCGAATTGTCAACGGTTACGGTGTAATCTAATGTTGTTGATACAAACGCCGGAGTTAATGTTCCTTCGCTGACGGTTAAATCAGATAATGTTGCGTCTGTTGATGCTTCGCGTGTTACAACCACATTGTAAACAAGTTCTGTTGCTCCGTCTTCTGCGGTTACAGTAATAGCAAAAGGATTTGCGCCAACAAGAAGATTATCTTTTAATCCGGCGCCGGCTACCGATGCTTTATCATCATTGGCTGTTGCTCCGATTGTAAGTTCTGTTATTTCATTAGGAACCGTAACTGTATAATTCAATGTTGCCGGATCAAATTCCGGTGTCAAAGTTCCTTCGCTAACTGTTAATTCAGACAAGCTTGCATCTGTTGATGCTACATACGCTTCGCGAGTAACTACAACATTATAATCTTGTGAAAAGCGATCGTCTTCCGCCCATACAGTTATCACAAACGGATTTTCGCCTATAATAAGATTAGTTTTTAATCCGTCGCCACTGTATCCGGCATTAATATTATTCGTTGTTATACTTATTGCAATTTCTGTTATCTCATAAGGAATAGAGACAGTATAATCCAATATTGTCGGATCAAATGCCGGTATTAGAGTTCCTTCGCTAACTTCTAATTCTGATAAGGTAGTATCGTTGGATTGACGATAGGCTGAAAGATAATAAAATATTTCCGTTTCTTCATCTTCGGCAAGTACAATGATATCAATTGGATTATCCCCCATAGCTAAGTCTCTAATGCCAATTCCGCTTAATATGTGAGCATTTTCATTATTTGTCGTAGCGCTGACATTGATTTGTGAAACATCACTTAAAAACCCTACGCTATAATTCAAACGGATGGGATTAAACGTTGGGTATATATTCGTTTCAGCAACACTCAAACTAGATAACAAAGCATCATCGGATGCTTCGCGTATTACCACAACATTATAAACTTTTCTTGTGATTCCGTTTTCTGCTGTTACCGTTATTGCAAACGAATTAGCGCCTAAGTAAAGATTAGTTTTTGGTCCGGTTCCGGTTATCGTTGCATTCGTTTGATTTGCTATTGCTCCGATGTCAAGTCCTGTTATATCATTGCCAACAGTTACGGTATAATCCGATATTTCCGGATCGAATGCCGGCGTCAATGTTCCTTCGCTGACGGTTAAATCCGACAAAGTTGCATCTGTGGAGGGAACTCGATAAACATTAATGTAATAGTGCATTTCCGATGACCAGTCTTCGGAGGTTGAGGTTATCATAAATTGATGATAATTTAACGATATCTCTTTATTGCCGAGTCCTTCCACGGTAGCATTGGGATTACTTGTTGTTGCTCCAATTGTAATTTCATCTACGCTATAGTCAACCGTAACCGTATAATACATTATTGCAGGATTAAATTCCGGAGTAAAAGTTCCCGGAGTAACGGTTAAATCTGATAATAATGGATTGTTAGATAATGAAGTCGTATTCTCACGTATTACCGAAA
>JAJDJJ010000067.1 GCA_030267125.1 Bacteroidales bacterium OttesenSCG-928-B11 | reverse complement strand
TTATGGAGACAATCGGCTTAAAAAGTGAAGTATTATCGGATAAATCATACCAAGAGGGATTTTGATTTACAAAAATAGCACCTAAAAAAAGACTTAACCCTAATTTTGCCAGTGTGGTAGTTTTATAATTTTTTGTACGTTTGTCAGCGATTAACAATAGTGCTATGAAAAGAAGAATTGTCGGCATTATGGGTGCCATGGAAGAGGAAGTGTCGGGAGTGATTGCCCTTTTGGATCATCCGGAAGTACGTGAGATCGGCATGCGAAAATATTACATTGCAAAACTCAACAGTGTGGATGTGGTTGTAGTTTTCTCGCGGTGGGGTAAAGTGGCAGCAGCTACTACGGTTTCCACATTGATTACCGAATTTAATATCACCGAACTGCTCTTCACCGGTGTCGCAGGTGCGATCCATCCCGATGTACGAATTGGGGATGTGGTTGTTAGCCGCGCTGTAATGCAACATGATATGGATGCCCGTCCGTTGATGCCGCAATACGTGATACCCCTTCATAATAAAACTTTCTTTGAAGCTCCCGCCGACAAGATCGAGGAGTATGGCAAGGTGATCGATTCGTTTCTGAAAGAAGGGGATTTTGATCACGAATTATTTGCCCAATTCAACATCGTTAAACCGAGAATGTGGGGCGGAGACATCGCCAGCGGCGACCAGTTTTTCTCCAGCAACGCCCAGAAAAAACGACTATTTGATGCTTTTCCCACCGTGTTATGCGTGGAGATGGAAGGTGCGGCTGTGGCTCAGATCTGCGAAGAGTTCGGGATACCTTGGATAGTCATCCGTACCATATCCGATAGCGCCGATGATAACTCCCCCGTTGATTTTCAACTTTTTATCGAAAAGGTCGCTGCTTTCTATGCGGCGGAAATGATCAAGAAGATAATTAAGCCTTAAACATTTTCTTTCCTTACTCGGTTCCTTTTTCGCTATTTACGGAATACATCCTTGAATGTCACTTTTTTTCTGTTTCCGAAAAAAGACAACTCTTTTTTGTCGATTTTTCGAGTGTCGCCGACAAAGGAGACGAGTAGCGGATTGTTGCTGCCGGCACGGTTATAAAAACCGGATACATCTTCCAATGTAAGAGATTCCAATATTCTGATTTGTTCGGTGCGCGGGTCGTAGGTTCGACCTTCGTCCACCCAATAACGAACCTGTCCGGGGATATCTCGGAAGGATATATATGCGGAACGTTGCGATTGGATCAACGCCTCTTTTGCCACTTCAAATTTTTCCGTTTTTTGCGGGAGTGTGTCCATCAATGTTTTCATTGCGGTTATGCCTTCGATGGTCTTGTCGGATTGCGTGCCGAGCATTCCGTATAAAAAACCATCTGCTATATTTTTGTAATAAAACAGATACGAGGCCGAGGCGGAATAACCTAATGATCGAAATTCTCGAATTTCTTGGAATACGATCGAAAACATATCTTGTCCGAAATACTTATTAAAGCAGCTGGCAGTCAAGCGCTCTCTGTCGTCCGCGTATTTGATGCCATCGCGGTAGAAATAGATATTGCTTTGCCGAGTTTTACCGCTGTGGATATAATAGAGTGCGGGTTCGGAGAATGGGAGTCGCGACAAGCCGATCAAGTCGTTATTTTTAGGCTGGTGGGAAAACGGGAAATGCTCGCGGATGGTTTCAGCAATTTGTCCTGCGTCATGGTTGCCTACGTAAATGATATATCCACTTGTGGAGGTCGCATCTTTAATCTGTTGGATCAAATGTTGCGCGGTAAACTGTTTTACATCCTTCACGCCCGGTCTTGTTAAATAGGCCGAATTTTCACCATAAATCATGTATTCAAATAGTGGATACGCCCAATTTGACGGTGAGTGCCGATACATTCGATAGCTCATTCTTTGATCACTCACTATGTTCCGAATCACCTTGTCGTTCACTTCAGGGTCTCTGAACTTTTCAGCGCAAAGAGACAATATCTGATCGATATGATCTTCAAAACCCTCTATTTTAACAATCAACTGGTTTTGTGCCGCCCTGACTTGCAAACGGCCGCCCAGTTGTTGCAAATCCAATAAAAACTGTTGGAATGATTTCGTGGCAGTGCCTACTTTGTTGAAATATTCCACTGCTTTTACAATTTCCGGATTGTGTAATCGCCCGCAATAGAAATTAAATTCCACGGTGAAGATATTGTTATAGGGGTTTTTGGAAGCGTATAAAGGATAGTGTTCAGTGCAGGAAATAATTGATACATCATTGTTGAAATCAATGACTTGCGGAACAATGGGGGTGCTCTTTTCTTTTTCCATGCGTTCGGCAAAAACGGATTTACTGTCGTTATTTATCGCTACAACCGGTTTCCAATTAGGCTTCTCGATCTTATCTTTTTTAGGGAAACCCATTTTTGTCTTGTATGCGATATAATCATCTCCTAAATACTTATTTGCAAGGGAAATAATATCTTGTTTTGTGATACTGTTCAACTCCTCTAACGCCCGGTTATAATTTTGCCAATCGCTTCCATTTTCGGCAAATGTGCTGATCAGATTGAATTTTCGCGATTGTGATTCCAAACCTTTTACCATATCAATCAGAAATTCCATTTTTACCGCCTCAAAAAGCTGGTCGCTGAAATCTCCTTTTTTAACGGAATCGATACAATTCATAATCAATTTCTCCGCATTATTTAATGACTGGCTTAAAATTTTCGGCACATATACAAAACCCATCAATCCCACATCGCGCATTGAGTAATCCAACACAAACGACATATAAAGGTCGCTGTTATTATTCAGTTGATCCATCAACCCGCTTTCGGCATCATTATTAAAAAGAGCGGATAACAACTGTAATTTATAATAATCTTCATGATTAGCAGTACAAGTAAAATAACCTAACGCACCTGCTTTTACAGGAGTGAGGTGTTTGGTTATTTCGTTTCTTCCGCTGAATGGTTTGATCTCTGGAAATGATTGCGCAGGCAACTCTTTGTGTTGTAGTTGACCAAATGTGCTTTCCGCCAACTGTTGAACTTCATCTATCCGTAAATCCCCCGTTAAAACTAATGTCATATTATTGGGCACATAATAGGTGTCGAAAAATTGTTGCATTTTAGAGATTTGCGGATTCTTCAGATGTTCGGTATAGCCAAGTATAGGATGACTGTAAGGATGATCGTCGAAAACCTCTTTCATCAAATCCGCGAATGCGCGTTCAAAAGGATTGTCGGCATACATATTTTTCTCTTCGTAAACTGTCTCCAGTTCGTTTTGGAAAAGTCGGAAAACAGGATTTCGGAATCTTTCGTAATAGACATCCATCCATTTTTTCAATTGATTAGACGGAAAGCGGTTGTAATACACAGTAGCGTCGAAATTGGTATAAGCATTAATTCCTTTTCCTCCCATCTTGCTCAGGATCTGGTCCATTTCGTTGGGAATGGCATATTGTGCTGATGCTATACTTAGCCGATTGATTTCGAGTTGTATGTTTTTCCGTTCTGTTTCATTGGTTGTTTCGTGAAGTTTATCATACATCATCGAAATGGAGTCTAAGTATGGCTTTTCCAACTCCCAGTCGACGGTGCCGATCCGGTCAGTGCCTTTGAACATGATGTGTTCGAAATAGTGCGCCATGCCGGTTGCGTCGGGTGGATCATTTTTGCTGCCCACATGCACGATCACCCCTCCATAGATTTCCGGTGCGGAATGATCTTCGCAAACCATTACGGTCATGCCATTTGCCAGTTGGAAGGTTTTCACGGATAGCTGTCCGGGTTGCGAAAAAAGGGTAAAGGGTAAAAGGAGCAACAAGATTACAGATAGTTTCCTCATGATCTTTTTTTAGGGTAACAAAAATAGAGAAAAACGGGAAAGTGGAGGGCTTAAACTTCGAAGTTGGAATCATTCGTCACAGTCAAGATCATATTTTTGTTTACATAATTGTAAATCTCGATCAGAATGATGCGGATGATGGTATAGACAGGGATTGCGAGAATCATGCCGCTGATGCCGGCAATGTCGCCGCCGAGGATGGTGATGACAAAAACTTCAATGGGATGAATTTTAACGCTTTGAGAGAAAATAACAGGCTGTAAAACCACATTGTCGATGACGTTTGCAATGACATAGACAATAGAAATTTTGAGGAAAACCGGCCAGATCATAGCATAATACTCCATGCTGATGCAATCGATGAACCCGAAAAGGAAGGAGAGAAGTAAACCGATGATAGGGCCAAGGTAGGGGATGATGTTGAGAACACCGCCTAAAAAAGCGAGGAACAGTGCGTTTTTGACTCCGAAAAGGAGAAGTCCCACATAGAGTAAGATGATCATGATGACAATGCGGATAACCGAACCTAGGCAATAGCGGGATAGCAGATTGTTAACCTTGTCGGAAATAACGGTCATGCGTTCGCAATATTCATCACTGACGAAAACACCCACCAGTTTGTCAAAACTGATATTGTCTTTAATCAGGAAAAAAGCGACGAAAAAAATGGTGAAAAGGGCCATGATAAAATTACCGGTTGCATTTACCACACCGCCTACGAGAGTCGAGAAAAGTTCGATGTTGATTAGGGTTTTGATTTCCGCAGTGACAATGCCAACGATGGTGTCCTCATGCGACATGATGTTGTTGTCGTGGAGAAATGTTTGTAGTTGATCCAAAGCATGTGTGAGGTAGGTCGCTAACGTGTCGTAGTTGATGTTTTCTAAATTGGTGAACTCTTGCAGAAGCATGGGTGCAAACAACATGCCCATGACGGTGAGTAAAACTAAGAAGAGCAAAATGGCAATAAATGAACATAATCCGTAAGGAATCCGCCATTTTTTGATGCGGACTTTATAAATTATATCGGCGATCGGTTTTCCCATGAGCGCCAAAATGAACGCCAAGAAGAGGTAAAGCACCATCGAAGGGAAAAAATAGGCGAACAGGAAGAATGCAATGACTGCGCATACCCTGAAAATAAGCTTATAGTTGAGCTTGATAGATGCCATAATCCTCTATTTTTTGCGGAAGTATATCTCCATCGGGACACCTTTAAAGTCCCATTGTTCACGAATTTTATTTTCTAAGAATCGCTTGTAATTCTCACGGACATATTGGGGGAGGTTGCAAAAGAATGCGAATGCGGGGAAGGGTGTTGGAAGTTGTGTTATATATTTGATCTTAACCATCTTGTCTTTCACCATGGGGGGAGGAGTTTGCTTGATAATTGGCAATAATACCTCGTTCAACTCGGATGTGGGAATTTTGCGGGATTTATTCTCATACGCATGGATAGCACTTTCCAATACCTTATAAATCCGTTGTTTGTTAGTTACTGAAGTGAAGATGATCGGCACATCAGTAAAGGGAGCGATCTTCTTACGGATCAGATCCTCGAACTCTTTGTGGGTTTTATGATCTTTTTCCACCAAATCCCATTTGTTAACCACAAGCACTACAGCTTTGCGGTTGCGGGCGGCCAGACTGAAAATGCTAAGATCTTGCGCTTCGAAACCTTCGGTAGCATCGCACATCACTACGCACACGTCACTTTTTTCGATAGCGCGCACGGTACGCATTACCGAGTAGAACTCCAAGTTTTCCTCTACTTTTTTCTTTTTCCGTAACCCGGCGGTGTCGATGAGGTAAAAATCGAAACCAAATCCTTTGTATCGGGTGTAAGCAGAGTCGCGGGTAGTGCCGGCGATGGGTGTTACAATATGACGTTCATAGCCCAAAAAAGTGTTGATGATAGATGATTTTCCCACATTGGGCTTTCCCACGATGGTGAGTTTGGGGAGATCATCCAGATTCTCGTCATCATCTTCTATATTGAAATGTTTGACTACCTCGTCTAACAGGTCGCCGGTTCCGCTTCCAGAAACAGCAGAAATAGGATAGATGTCGCTGATTCCTAATTCATAAAATTCGGCATAGTCGAAAAAATTAGACGGGCTGTCGATTTTATTTACGGCAAGGTAGAATGGTTTTTTAGAACGGCGGAGCATGTCGGCTACTTCGCGGTCGAGTGGGGTCAAGCCTTCGCGGCCATCTACCATTAAGATGATTACATCTGATTCATCAACGGCCAATGCGGCTTGTTTCCGAATTTCTGATTCGAAAATATCATCCGATCCTACTACATAACCACCGGTGTCGATCACCGAAAATTCATAGCCATTCCAGTCTGATTTGCCATAGTTGCGGTCGCGGGTCACCCCCGAAATGGAATCTACAATGGCTTCCCGGGTTTGTGTCAGTCGATTAAAAAGTGTTGATTTTCCCACATTGGGTCTCCCAACCAGTGATAGTATGTTTGACATTGTTTTAAATTTGCTGTGTTATAATATATTGGCAAGCTGTTCTTTTATTTTTTCCAACTCATCTTTCATGTTTACTACAATTTGTTGAATTTGGAAATCATTGGCTTTCGATCCGATTGTATTGATCTCTCTCCCTACTTCTTGCAGGATGAAGCCCAATTTTTTACCGAGTGCGTTGCCATCCGTGCGAAGTGTTTCCATAAAGTATTCACAATGTTTGCGAAGGCGTACCTTCTCTTCTGTGATGTCTAATTTTTCGATATAGAAGACTAGCTCTTCTTCCAATCGGTTTTTGTTGTAATCGATATTTATTTCGGATAAATGATTCTCAAATTTGGTGCGTAATGCTGCCATCCGATTTTGCTCGAACGGAGTGATTATATCGATTTTTTGATTGATCATTTCCACGCGTTCAATGATATCCTTTTCCAATGCAAGACCTTCTGATTTGCGAAAATCATCCACAGCATCACAGGCTATTTCTACATTTTGGAATAAGGTATTCCAAAAATTGGGTGTAAGTTCATCATTGGGTGCATTGGAGACATCCGGCATTTTCAGTGCTTGCACAATCAACTCAGCCGTGGCGGGCAGGTTGCATTCTTTGGCAATCTGTACAAAAAGACTGGTATACTCTTTAGCCAACTCACTATTGATACTTATGGAAGCATGATCTCGCTTTTCAACACTGATATTCAAGTCGATTTTTCCTCGGTGCAGCCGATCATTAATGAGTGTGCGTATCTCATTTTCCTTTTCTCTGAAAAGGGATGCGATTCGAACATTCAAATCGAATTGTTTGCTGTTGAGTGCACGAATTTCTATGGCGATAGAGAGCCCTTCCGCAGAGAAAGTCTGTTTTCCATAGCCGGTCATTGATCGTAACATAGTCTTTATTTTTAACAAAAAAAGGGCAACGCAAAGCCGCCCTTTTTTAGAAATTTCATGAAAAATGATTATTGAACAATCAGTTTTTGCGTATTGCTTCCATTGGTGGTTTTGATATTTACCATGTAGAAGCCGTTTTGGAATCCATTCACATTGATATTGTAAATGTTAGTTCCAGCGTTGATATTGATTTGTTCGGTATATACGGTTTGTCCTAACAGGTTCGTAACAGTTACAGTGGCAGGGCTATTATCGGTTGTTTCGATAACCACGGTCACGTTATCTTGCGCGGGGTTAGGATAAATTTTCACATTTTTGATGCTGTTGTGTGATGTGAAACCGATATCATCATTGTTTATTGATTTGATGTTATTAAATTCACCCACTTCATCAAGGTCGAGTTGATGCCAAACCAAGTCAACCATTGTAGTACAAACAGCTGCTGTGCTGTTTTCCCGGATGTAAGAACCGGGTACATACGCGGATTGCCACAAGAAGTTAACCTTGCCGTTAGCAATGGCGATAGCGGGGAAAACGTCTTCGGAGGCATTGTAGATAGCAGGAGCAGGACTTGCAGTAGTATCATTGATCACTTCCCAATCTACGTACCAGAAGTTTTTACCATACGATAACCAACTGATTTTGTCATTATCCCAAGTGGTTCCGTTATCATCAGATTTAGCAGCAAAGATACCTCTGCACATTTTGCTCACGTCAAAATTAACGAATGGATATTCCAATTCCGAAGCATAAGTGATATAAATAGTGCCGTCATGCCAAGCCATTTGAGGCATGGAAACAGAAGTGACATTATAGCTGGTGATTCGAGTTTCGAGTCCTCCTGAAAGAACGTAAATTCCACCGTCACCGGAGAGGTCAAGCATATCGAAAACTTGATAGCCTTCTTCCTTGATATGTATCGGATTAAGGGCATTCACTTGATCGTCTTCTTTTGTAAACGCAGGCATTTCACTATTCCAATATACTAATGCGGAAACTGTTGGCCACCAAGTAATACTGCCATCCGTAATGTCTTCATTAAAAATGCGGGTAACGCCAAATGCAACGTGAACAATGCCATTGTCATCAACCAGAACGTTCGCTGAGCCATCAGACACGTAAGTTGTGTCAATTACATGAAGATTTTCTTTGAATCCATCAGCAACGGGGGTGTCGAAAACCACTTTTTTTGTCCAAGTTCTTCCACAGTCTTCGCTGAGCCAATAGAAAATATCAGAATATGTGCCAGCATAAAGAATAACCACGCGGTTACCATTTGCATTTATTGAATAGCTATCACCGCTAAAGCTTTTTTGTTTATCGGCAGTGATGTCGCCTGCAATAACAGGAGAAGACCAAGTTACTTTTTCAGTAGTTCTGTCATAAACGCCTCTGTAATAAAGCAAACAAGTTTGAATGCCTTGATAGTAGTAGCCTGTATCTGATTCGGTACAAGCAACCAAGTGGATGGTGTCTTCAACGGTTGCAATAGCCGGCCAAAGGAGGCAAGTAGATGTTGTGTTACTAGCTCCGCCTGTAATAGAGGGACCTGTTAAAATTTCAGATTTCCAGTCACCGGTTCCTTTGGTTTCGCGGGTTGATACTACCAATCCAGTAGATCCGTTGTGAGAGACAACGATTTCGCCATTGTCTTTCAAGGAGCCTATTGTTCCCCAGCCTGCGCGTACGTTTTCGATACGCTCGAATGACATGGGAGAGTTGGTGAATCCGGTTCCGTCATAATGGTTGTATCCCGTTCCTCTTGTTGCGGAGGTGGTGTTGTACACATTATAAACCATGCTGACAGTACCGTCAGGATAGGCAACCATGCGGTTTGACAAGGAACCGTTGGTTTGTAGGTCGTAATAAGTGTAGCCGATAAAGTTAGAGTATGTTGCTCTAGCGACAGGTGATGTCATCACTTCACCGGAATCATTTCCTTCAGTACCTTTTAAGGTAGTTCTTTTCAGCGTGGTTGATGCTGATGGATCGAAGTTTTTTGCGGGGGTGTATTGCGCAAAAGCAGATAGGGCAAAAAACGCGATAAATGCAGATAATAATACTTTTTTCATAAGGGTGTGTTTTTGGTGGATAATTTATTTTCGCTCGGTTTTTCCAGTAGCATAGTTGATTTTCAGTGCATTGTTTGTTCGGAGTTCTGATTTAATCGTATTCACATAACGCATCTGCACATCTTTGTCAACTTTTAAGGAGAAAGTCAGCTTATTACGGTCTTCCTCACTGCGGCCTTCTTTTTCTTGCCCAATCCAAGTTCTCACCTCTTCAGCCAAGTCTTCTTGTTTGATGGTTTGGTCATTAAGCTGAACCGACACTTTGCCTGGAGGCAGTGTGTTTTCGGTAGCAGCATTGACAGGTTCGCCAATATAAACGGTAGCGACAAGCGACTTCTTCTCCAGTTTTTGCACTTCGGTGGCAGAAGGAGGTCTGACAGTCACCTTAATATTTGATTCCCTCATATTGGTGATCACCATAAAGAAGAAGAGGAACATGAAGATAATGTCGGACATGGAACCCATGTTGAGTTCCGGGACTTCTTTTTTTTCATCCTTTCTAAATCTTGCCATATTCTTGTCTTATTGTTGTTGGTTATAATCTCTTGGCGGAGCTTCGGAAATATTCATCGGTACTGCTTTCTGCACCGCCCGTTGGAAAGCCGTGTCCAAAAGGTCATATTTTTTTCCGAAATATTGAGAGGAAACGTCATCCCTTATTTCATTAACCGCCCGTTGTAATTCGTTTTGAACTTGCACGTACATATTATAAGAGGTGCTTTGGTCATTGACTAACGAAATGACACCTTTAGATATAGTGTACTCGCCCATGTGGTCGATTTCCCGAACCTCTTTTTCCGGTAATTTGGGATCATTGTTCGGATTCAATAAAAAATTCTTCGCAACGTTTTTCAGTTCGGTTACAGGAATAGCACCGCTTCCTACAAATATTTCATCCAAGAAGTTCACCTGTACGACTAATACATTCCGCTCTTTGATATCAACGATTTCTTCTTTGTCAGATGGCGGCGGTAATCTTCTCGGGATACCTTGCTCCGTTGAGATATTCGACGTCAAGAGGAAGAAAGTCAACAACAAGAATGAGATGTCGGCTGATGAACCCGTATTGATTGTCGGTGTTTTTCTAGCCATACCTTATGATTTTTTGAGTTTGTTTATCAACCAGGATATAAATATAGACGCAATGGCGCCAAAAAATACAAAATAACAAGTGATAACTCCAGCTCCGATTATCTTCACTTGGTTGCCGGTCAATCCTTCTTTTATCGCTGAAGCTGAAAGCTCACCAGAAGAAGCAAAGTAGCTAATGACAAAAACCACAACGAGTGCAAGTACTGCCAACAGCGCTTTGTAGGAAGAGCTGAAATTTTGGAACAGTTGAAGTAATGCGAAGAAAACAGTTACAGCAATGGCGGCGATTAGGATGATATAGACGAAAATTACCGCTAAATTGATGGTTTTGTCTTCGTTTTCACATGATTTCACATCGGATTTCAAGGTTTCAAAATCGACTGTTTTTTTAGCATCGGAAACCACTTCGGTAACGGTTCTGCTTCTGGCATTGAATTTTTCAAGCGAGGTTTTGTAGTTTTTATGTACGAGGTAGTCTTGCTTAATAACTTCATATTCTGCTTCTAATGCAAGAATTGCCTTTTGAAGGTCACCATACGTATTAACTTTTTCAAATACGGTTTTGTATTTGTCACCGTTGGTTGATTTGGCAAAAAGAATGGCAGACGATGCGTTAAAGTTGGCTTTATAGGCATCAAAAGTGTTCTCATCCAAATCTTTCAATTGCACGATGAATGTATAAAGGATGTCTTTTTGCAATTGTTCTTCCTTTAAAGACGTATTTAGTTGCGTGATCTCGGCGTTGTTTTTTTCAACAAATTCGGGAAGTTGGTCAAGGGTTACGGCATCAAAATCGCTTAACAATTGAGAGTTAGCACTTTTGATTGTGCCGATTTCGTAGAAGAGATCTTCTCTATTGTCGTCAAAGCCCATGGCAAAAACCAAGGCAAGTAGACAAGTGATACCGGCAACCGCAAAGATGATTATATTGATAATTTTATTAGTCATGCTAACATATTATTTAAAAGAGTTAATACTCATTTTATTTTATTTGTTTTTGATAAGGACATCCATGAATCCGATGGTTGCATCTTCCATATCATTAACGATGGCATCTATTTTAGAAAGGATGTAGTTATAAAAGATTTGGAGGATAATAGCGGTGATCAAACCGAATACGGTTGTTAACAACGCCACTTTCATACCTCCGGCAACGATAGTCGGGGAGATGTCTCCTGCGCGTTCGATATCATCGAAAGCCTGTACCATCCCTACAACAGTTCCCATGAATCCCAAAGACGGTCCTAAAGCGAGGAACAATCCGATCCAGCTCATGTTGGTTTCCAATTTACCCATTTGCACGCCGCCGTAAGACTCAACAGCTTTTTCCACGGATTCGAGACCCTCATCATACCGATCTAATCCCTCGTAGAATATGCCTGCGAGCGGCCCTTTGGTGTCAGCGCAAAGTTGCTTAGCTTTTGCCACACCGCCGGATTTAAGCGCTTCCTCGATTTTGTCCAATAATTTTGAAGAGTTTGTAGAGGCCAGGTTCAGATAGAAAATTCTTTCAATACAGAAAGCCAAGCCAAGGATCAAACAGATCAACACGGGAGCCATCCACATGGCACCCCCTTGGATAAATTTATCTTTTAAAACGAAATGGATGCCTTGGGAAACAACTTCGTCGTCATCTGATGTCAGTTGAGCTGTGGGAGCTGCCGGCGCCTCTTCGGGAGTCTCCTCCACTTGTTCTGTCTCGGCGGAATTGTCAGCAACTTGGTCTTCTTGTGCAAAAATTGCATTGTTGATACCGAAGGTGAATAGACCTATTACGGTAAGTAAAGCGATCAGTTTTTTCATAATTACTTTAATGATTGTTTGAATTAATGTTTACTTTTTGATTATTTACTTTTTCTGTTATTTTATTTATTCCCAGTAAATTAAATTGAGCGGAGAGACAGGGATTCGAACCCTGGAGACGCTTTCGGCGTCTACACACTTTCCAGGCGTGCGCCTTCGACCACTCGGCCATCTCTCCCCGTATTTTTTCGGTCGGTAAAAATACATTTTTTTTATTCACAATGCGGTCTTGATATTATTTTTTTGCCTTTTAAAGTACGGGCAAGAGACAAAGTATTGATAATCATTATTGTATGTATTTTCGTTTAGAAACATTAACATTTTTTACAAAATTGAACAAAAGAGCGTGTTGTTTTTTATATACTTTTGCAATCTCAAAACATTAATAACCAAAAATTATTGACATGAAAAAAAACATTTTGATTTACGCTTTATGCGCAGCGTTTGCTTTAAATTTCACTTCCTGTGGGGAAGAGAAAACGCAATTGGAAGAACGTACTGATTTCTTAACAGGGGCTACTAAAGGCTGGCAGCTTACTGCGGCAACATCCTCCCCAGCTTATGAAATGGCGGCCAATGAATTTATTACTGACATCTTGAACGATGGCTATCTTTATGATTATGAAAAAGACGATATCGTAATCTACAGAGAAAGCGGTGGTATTGATGTGGATCCGGGCAGTGTGACAGATCCTGATGGTTACACAAAACTTACGAATATTGGACAATGGTCGTTTTTGGATGACGAAGGGAAAAAGTTGAGCACGCAAATACCGTTCTTTATGGATGCGGAACCGGAAGAAGTTAATGTTATCGAACTTACCGATAAAAAATTGAGATTTAACTACACTTTCAATGATGATGAAAGCCCTTCAAAAGGAACTTATACTTTCACATTGACTTACGAGAAAAAATAAAGAAACCATAACCTGAAAAAATTAAAAACATGAAAAAGTTATTTTTTGTAATGGCAGCTGCACTGATTTTCGCGTCTTGCGGGAGCAAAAATGTTGAAACTACAACACCAGAAGCCGAAGAACCACAAACAGAACAAATTGCAGAACAACCTGCGCCTGTACAACAACCGTCTACCCCTGCGCAATCAAAACCCGCAGTGAAAGAACAACCGGCTGAAACAGGAACGGTTAGACAACCTGTTGATGATGAAAGTGCAGCAAAAGCTGTGCCGATGGGAACTCCGGCAAAAGAAGAAGTGAAGGAAGACGCTACTGAAAAACCAGCTACACCAACTAAAAAACGCAGATAATTTTTAATCTGGATGTTATTGGAAGGGGACTTGAAAAAGTCCCTTTTTTTTTGTGCCGCGCAAGGTTAACAACTCGGAGGTGTAACTCC
>JAJDJJ010000066.1 GCA_030267125.1 Bacteroidales bacterium OttesenSCG-928-B11 | reverse complement strand
AAAAACAATTGTAACACGACCGTGATCGAAACAGAGAGCCAAAATGCGGTTTTAAAGGTAAGGTTATTTTTAGAGGTCATAGTTTTTAAAATTGATAACGAGTGGCAGGTGCAAAGATAACTATTATCCGAAGAAAATAGTATTGCCTGCCACTTGCTGCTAACGCTTTAATTCACAGAGGTCACCTTCGAGCTAACTGTGAAATTTTTAGTGCTTCCACCGGTATAAGTTCCGCCGGTGTTGTATCCGTTTATGGAGTTTCCTCCGGAGATAGAACCGCCATATTGCAGAGTGTAACTGCCATTGACGAGCGCAGGGTCGCTGAAAAGGACGACCACACTATTTCCGCCGCCGCCACCGGGTCCGCCGGGTCCACCGCCGCTACTACTGGCATAGTTGGGGATTTCGTAAAGAAGGATGGTTTCGTTATTACTGTTTTTGATGCAGATAGCGCTGCCTTGCGTGCCACTCCGATAGATCATGCTATTCTGCGTGGAAGCATTGGCGGTGGGGTTGCTGGTTGAACCGCCTGTGCCAATGAGAGTACCACCCGTCATGGCAAATCGGGACTGGTCACAATCAATGCCGCCCTCGGGAGCTCTGTCTCCATTTGCAATAATCAATCCGCCGGAGATGGATAGTGTTCCGTTGCTGTCGATAGCGTCATTACCGGTTGATTTAACTTTCACCGTTCCGCCCGTGATGGCGATGTGGTTGGAGGCGTTGATGCAATCGTCAACAGTTTGTATATCAATGATTCCTCCGTGAATAGAAAGCGTATCCTTGCTCTCTAATCCTTCGCCGCCTTCATCGTTTTGTGAGCATACAATGGTGATAATGCCGCTATTTACAGTCAGATTTCCTTCCGATTTCACCGCTTTGGGATTGGCGTAATCGGCATTGTCGCCATAGCCGGACACATAAAATCTCTCCCCCGAGGTGGATACATTCAGTATCAAATGTTCGTTATTGCTACTCGCCAAGCCGATTGTCAGTGTGCCATCGGCAGAGATACCCTTACCCGCGGTACCGGTGCTGGTGCAAGTAATTGACCCTGTTTCTATCAGAATATTTCCGTCACTCTTTATACAACATGCTGAGTAGGAGTCTGTTTGTCCGTTTTCATCGGTATATGTGGCGCCGTTTCCGGCCATCGAGATGGTGATATCCCCGCTGTAGATGCGGATATCGCCATCAGCGGAAAGCCCCTTGCCGCCCGATGCCGCGCTGAGTCCCGTAAAATTGATGGTAGCGTTGCGGACGATTATGTCGCCCTTCGCTTTCACCGCCGAGCAATACGATGGATCGTAGCCGCTACCGACCGGCTCAAGAACAACCGCACCCGAAGTGGTGATCCGGGTCGTTCCGCCGTTGAAGTAGACATCGGCTTTTCCACTGATGCCTTTGGATTGCGCACCGGAAATTGTCATCGTAATTGTTCCGCCGTTGATGGTGAGGTCACTGTCGCTTTTTACTCCCTTCACGTCATCGGCGGAGGAGGTGATGTCGATGATGCCGTTGTTGATCTCTAACGTGCCGCCGCCGGCATCGATACCGTCGCCATCAGCGTGAATGGTAAGCCAACCACCGTTCATCACAAATTGCTCGCAATGAAACCCATCCGATGCTGAAGCGGGAATGTGCACTGTTCCGCCATTTACCGTGATCAAACTAGCGCTCGAGACAGTGTGTTTTTTCAACCCGCTGACAGTCAGCTTACCATAACCTTCCATGACGATATCGCCGCCGCAAAGGATCGTGGCATTTTTTGAACTGCCCGTGCCGTCGGAGAGCACATTGCTCTCTGTTCCCGAAATGCGGATGGTGGATCGGATTTTTGATGTGACGTTAATCGCTGATCCTGATGGATTTATAATCTGTACATTATTTAAGGAGATGAGGATATCTTCGTCGCTTGCGATCGTAAATGATCCATCTGCTGTGATGCCCGAAAGATGGTATTCGATGTTGTTCAGCGATGAGGTTGAATTAACGGAAACATGCCCGTCCGTAACCGTAACCGCAACACCTGCGCTTTCCAACGGATTGTTAATCGCAGCGGAATTACCGTTGTAAGTTACGTAGACGATATTGCCGCTTGATGAGCTGCCGTCCGAAAAGGTGATGCTGTCGATAGCGCTGATCGGGATGCTCATCTCCGTGCCATCCATGAAGTTAAACAGTGAAGATTGTGTTTGGAAATGGATGGTGTCGATTCCCGAAACGGGCGTTTCGTACATCACATTACTGCCGTTGTGTATAAGGATACGCTGTTGTGCAATACTGAATCCTTGAATAAAAACAAATGCTATCAAAAGTGCTATATGTCGTTTCATAATTTACTGATTTTAGTGGTTACATTACCTATTTTAACAATATACAAACCCGGAGCCAACCGGCTGATGTCGATCATCTCTTCCGGATTATACCTCTGATGGATCAAAACTTGACCGTTCATGCTTGTGATGTAAAGGTCGGTTGTTTCCGTATAGGGACTTTTGATACGGATGTAGTCTTTCGAAGGATTGGGATAAACAATCACTTCCGCATTATTGCGCTTCGAATAGCTTTCGATACTATTCGCACCACTTTCATCCACCGTAATTTTTCGAATATCGGTTAGCAGGATGTTGGACAGCTGTTGGTGTCCGTCACTGATGAACAGCTCGGTTTCACTGAAATAGAATTTGCCGTTATCACTAAGTGTGAACTGCTGGTCGGTGGCGTTGTTGAGGTAAACCTTGAGATTTACTTGCGCCTGCATATTCACGGTCACTGCCATAAAGAGCAACAATAAAATGCCTGATACTTGAATAAAATTGTTTTTTTTCATTTGGTTTTATTAGGGTTAGTAAAAAATTGACACGCTTATCACTCATATCTCAATGCGTTAATGGGGTCCAAATTCGCTGCTTTTCTTGCGGGATACCATCCGAAGAATACGCCGATGGCAGCACAAACGAGGAATGAGACACCCATTGTGGCCACGCTTACCACAAAAGGCCAAGCGAGGAAATAGGTTGCCGCATAGGCCAATAATACGCCGAAGATTATTCCGATTACTCCGCCGAAAATGCTGAGGATAATACTTTCCACCAAAAACTGCTTCAAAATATCACTGTTTTTCGCACCTACCGCCATGCGTAATCCGATCTCGCGCGTGCGTTCGGTGACGGTCACGTACATGATATTCATGATACCGATACCACCCACCAGCAATGAGATGGCAGCTACGGCAGAGAGCAGAATGGTTAACACGCTCATCACAGAATCCATCATCTCCAGCATCTGTTTCTGTGTTCGAACCTCGAAATCGTCGACAGCGCCGGGTTGTATCTTGTGTGTTTTACGTATGATATTTTCGATATCTTCAACCGCCTGATCTGTTGCTTCTTCTGAAATCGCCGATGCTGAAATGGAATGCAAATATGTGATTGCCAGTATTCTTTTCTGAACGGTAGTATAAGGCGCCAGTACAACGTCGTCTTGATCCATTCCCATTTGGTTTTGTCCTTTGCTCTCTAATACTCCGACAATTTTCATGGGAATTTTCCCCAACCGGATCACTTGCCCCAGCGGATTTTCTCCGTTTGGGAAGATGTTCTCTTGTACTGTCGTTCCGATAAGGCACACTTTTGCCGAATTTTGCACATCTTCTTCCGTGAAATTCGTACCCAAACCGATCTCAAATTTATTGATCTCCAAGTACTCTTCATTCACTCCCCGTATCGATCCTTGCCAGTTTTGCGCTCCGTAGACGATTTGCACTGAGGCATTCACTACTGGCGAAACCAAACTGATGTAAGGAGTTCCATATTTAATCGCCTCCACATCTTTCTCCTTGAGCGATTGCACATTTCCTGACCCGATATTCACCCCACCTTGCCGCTGTGATCTTCTCATCACCGTGATATTATTGGTGCCCATTGCCGAGATCTCCTTGTTGATATTCAGCGATGAACTTTGCCCGATACTCACTAATGCGATCACCGAACCAATTCCGATGATGATCCCCAGCATCGTTAGCAGCGCCCTTGTTTTATTCCGCAACAGCGCCTTCCAAGCAATCTTTATTAAGTTTATGAATTTCATCTTTTTGTTTATTTCAGTGGCAATGGGTGTTTAAAGGATTAGAATAATAGTCGCTCTTATTCTTTAATAGTCTTCCTGTTTTGGCAATTCCGCTAATGCGTTTTTAGCAGATTGGGTTTGTATAAGTTCGTCTTTAATAATATTCCCGTCTCGAAGCATGATCGTTCGCCCGGTAAACTTGGCGATGTCTGTCTCATGGGTTACAAAAGCGATGGTCTTTCCCTTTTGGTTCAACTCTTGAAAAAGCGTCATAATTTCGTAAGATGTCCGGGTATCTAAGTTGCCGGTAGCTTCATCCGCAAGCAGCAGTACGGGGTCGTTCACTAATGCGCGTGCGATCGCCACACGTTGTTGCTGCCCGCCAGACAACTGGTTGGGGGTGTGATGCATGCGTTCGGATAAGCCTACCTGCTCCAATGCATACATGGCGCGTTCCCGCCGTTCGTTGCTGGAGATCTCGCCGTTATATAGCAGAGGCAACTCCACGTTCTCGATGGCGCTGGTTCTCGGCAATAGGTTATAGGATTGAAATACAAATCCGATCTTCCGGTTGCGGATCGTGGAGAGTTCGTCCCGAGAAAGATCCTTAATTGAAATGTCGTCAATGTGATACTCACCTGATGTGGGTTTATCCAAACAGCCTAAGATATTGAGCAGTGTTGATTTGCCACTCCCACTAGTACCCATAATGCTGACAAACTCTCCTTCGGTGATATCGAAAGATATGCCTTTCAGTGCATATACTTTCTCACTGCCCACTGTGAAAACCCGACTTAATTTTTCTACCTTTATGATTGTTTTGGTCATTCTCTTTTAAAATTTCAGCGTTAATCACTACCTTCTTCCCGGAGGCCCCGGCATAATATTCACCCCTTTCCGCTCTTCTCCTTTTTTCTGGAAAGCGGCGGAGAGGATAACCTCATCACCTGCACTCACACCGGAAACCGCTATGCAATGGATGCCGTCGTTCATGCCGGTTTGCAAGGTGCGTAGTTCGACAGCTTCTCCTTTCTTCACCCAAACCTGCTTGCCCCCTTGCTGCATAGGTTTTTGCGGCGGTTTTGTCGATTGTTGCGGTATTATGCCCATCGCCTCTGCCACTTTGGAATTCGGCAGAAATTGTAACGCTTCTAACGAAACTAACAGACCCGACTCTTCCTTCACGATGATTGTGATGTTGGCGGTCATGCCGGGAAAGAGTTTTTCGTCGGGATTGGGTGCTTCAATAATGACGGTGTAAGTTACCACGTTACTGGTTACTGTAGGTTGTAGCCGGATTTGACTTACCGTTCCTTCGAAGATCTCGCCATTGTACGCATCCACGGTGAAGTTTACTTTTTGCCCAACCCGGATCTGTCCGATATCAGCCTCGTCGATATCGGCTTCCACCTGCATTTTGGTTAAATCTTCGGCAATGGTGAAGAGTGTCGGTGTGTTGAAGCTGGCTGCCACCGTTTGTCCGGGATTCACTGACCGGTCTAGAATTACACCGTCGATCGGGGAATAGATGTAAGCATAGGATAGATTTACTTTTGCCGAACTGAGATTCGATTCCGCATTTTCCAAATTTGTCTTAGCTTGGTTAAATTTGTTGAGTGCATCCTGGTAGCTCACCAACGTTGCCGCATCAGAATCAAAAAGTTTCTTCACGCGTTCGTAGTTCTGTTTCGCATAATCCATGTCGCTTTGCGCGCTTACTAATGATGCTTGCGCCATGTTCACCTTCTCCTGCAATGTCAGCTTGTCTAATTCGGCTAATAGCTGGCCTTTTTTAACGTGCGAGTTGTAATCCGCATAGATATTCTCGATCACGCCGGAAACCTGTGTGCCCACTTCAACCTCCTCTACGGGATTGATGTATCCCGTGGCCATCACGGTAATTTCCAGCTTGCCTTCCTTGACTGTTTCCGTCCGGATCAACAATTCCTTATGTTGTTTGGCGAACACCGTGATCAGCACCACCACTACAACCACCACTGCCGCCACACTCCAAATAATTATCTTCGTTTTTTTGTTCATACGGTTATGTTTTTTTGTTTTAATAAGATCACATGTAGTTCGGCTGAACTTATTGCTTGTCTACATTTTCACCGTTTCCCCCATATATACATCCAATATCTTTCTTCGTAATAAAAAAGTATATTTATTTCGGATGTATTCGGTCATGGCGCTGATGTAATTGTTCTGCTGTTGTAGCAAATCCACAGCGGTGATGGTGCCGGCTTCGAAGAGCAACTTGTACGAATTGTAAGAGGCGTTGTAGGCTTCCATTTTGGTTTGGGATGTTTGGAAACTGTTGGCAGCGCTCATTACGTTGTTGTAGTTTTGTATAATATTATCTTTCAATGAGATTTCCGCTTGACTGCGATTCATCTCCGCTTGTCGCAAAGCGATTTGACTTTGTTGAACATTAGATTTCACTTGGTTTCGATTAAAAATGGGAACGGTCACACTAAGTCCCACTTGCTCGTTGAACTTGTTTGAAAGTTGTGATCCGTATTGATTGAAATTGTCGGTGTGACCCGTTCCCACTGAGGCGTTCAACGATAGTGAGGGTATGTAGGATGTTTTTGAAAGTTTCAAGTCTAATTCCGCAAGATTGATGTTGTAGTCGTAGATATGTAGATCGGGGAGTGTTTCTAACGAGCGGTTCAGCACGTAATCTTCCGCAGGAAGTTCTATGGATTGGTCTATGCTGCTTTGATCGGGCATGGCGATGACTACGGGTTGTTTTGGATCGATGGATAGCAGTGTTTTCAGTGTGTTAAGCTGAATGTTTCTGTTGATAATGCTTTCCGCAAAATTATTCTTGTCGATGACCAATTGTGCTTCAAGAAGCAGGAAGTCGCTGTTTAGTATCTCGCCTGCCTCTAACTGTAATTTGCCTTGCCGCACTTGTTCTTCACTGGCTGTAATCAATGCGTCTTGATACTTGATCAACTCCTCGTTGCCCCAAATTGTCAGGATCGCTTGGATCACTTGGATCATCAGGTCGTTGTCATATTGGGCGGTTTGCAATTGCGATTGTTCTAAGGAGAGTTGGTTACGTTGTATTGTCTTGTTAATAGTACCGCCTTTGTAAAGCGTGATGCCGGTGCTAAGCGAGTAGTTGCCATTCCATTGCGAACCGGTTTGTTGCGAATGCGAAAATGTCTCCCCGAAAGAGGCGTTGAGGTTTGGAAGACGTTCCAATTTGGACTGTTTCAATGTGTTTTCCCGCGCATCTTCATTCAACAACATCGACTGTTTGTTGTAATTGTTATTCAACGCAAAAGAGATACACTCCTCAAAATTCAAACGAAGCGTATCTCTGTGTTCACTTTGCGCTAAACCGTAGCAAGGTACGGCAATTATGAAAAAAAGTATGTATAACCTGTTTTTTGTCATTTCCCTGATTGATTTCAGGCGGCAAAAATAGGGTCAGTGCGTGAAAAGTATCCTAACCGATCCTCCAATTGTTGAAATTGGAAACTGAATTGTCGGATGTGAAAGATTAATTGTTGCTTGTCTTCGGTTTTGCTTAGGAAATCCTATCATTACTTTTCTCCAACCAAAACCCCTGAGATACACCAATAACTGATGCTGTTACCCTCGGGTTTGCCGACAGGAATAGCCACTTTGAACTGATGCTCTCCGGCTTTCAGATCTCCTACCCTCACATAAACCGGATAGCTGACCATGCCGGGGCACCAACCCGAACGGCTGTAATCGGATGAAGACATGCCCGTGTAAAAGTTGCCCGATGCGGGGTTCAATACCCGGTAGCTGCCGCAATCCTCGCGCCACGGCGTGTAAGCGATCAGCCGTTCGCCATCCATGAAGATTTCATTCACCTTTGGATTGAACTCGTCGCCACCACCCCAACCGCCATGTCCGGTGGAGATGTAACGGATGTAGGCATCTTTCAAATCTTCTTTTACTGTGATCGTTACGGTTAGCGTATCGTCCCTGAAGAGTTCATTTGGATAAGCCTGACCGGCCATCTCCATGATATTTACAGTAGTGAACAGTGGGTAAACAGCCGCTTCCGCCTCTTTCCCGCCGGGATAATATTTCAGGTTCAATGTTACATTGTGTCCATTTTTTGAATAGTTTCCGATCCAAATACCAACATAGACTTCACCTTGCAACAGTGCTGCATAATCAGTTACCTCTTGTTTGAAGATCACGGAGTCGGGCCAGTTGAAGTCGGCGACTTGGATATGGTTATAACCGCGCGTCCCAAACGAAGTGTAAAAACGCATCAGCTCCAATGCCGGATTATAGTCAGTTGTTGCCATCATCCCTTCATACTGATTTCCTTTTTTATCGATATATTGCGGCAAAGCCTCTTTCCCGTTCAGTAATCCATCTAAAAACGACTGTTTTTTATCTACCGGAATCATAAAAACGGATCCTGTACGGTCGTAAGCGTCGCCTTCGGAGTAGTGTGATAATTCTGCGAAAATGGAGTAATTTTTTGCATTTTCGGGTAATTTAACCTTTCGCAGGATGATCGAGCCGTTTGCAAATTGCATCACTTCTGACTCGCTCAACTCTTCCACTTTTGGAATATCGCGGAAATATATGCTTTCGTGATCGAAGACGGAAATATTGACCACCAGACTCTGCTGTATTTTGTAATTATACGCCACGGCGGTCAATTCCCGAGCATTCGACAGGTCGGGTTGCAGTTGCGCGCTGTTCTTTTCCACATCAACTTTTACGGCTTTCACTTCACTCTGTCCGTTACGCACGATTTTCAACACCACACCATCGGGAACACCTACTCCCGGCTGGATTGTTCCGTAGACACCCAACGCTTTCGTGTACCAAATCTCAATTGTGTTTGAATTAATCACCGTTTTCACTTTTTCGCAAGTATATCCTGCGATGACCTCGTTTTCGGCTTGTTTATCTAAGCCGGCTCCGATCGTAAATTTTCGCTTTGTGAAAATCTCCTCGCCATCTCTCATTTTCGCATACCGGGTCTCCGTGCTATCCTTGTAATTCAGAAATGTTTTCTGTTCGGGTGAATTGGGATTTCTGTTTTCATCGATTACGCCGATCACAGCATTGTCGCCCGAAATATCTAACGTTGTGGAATAACCGGCATGCAATTCGCCATGGTAGCTGTGTTCGTATGTTATATGTATAGTGTTCGATTTTGTTTTAGATTGTGCTGAAATCAATCCGGAACACACACAGACAAGAAGCAATAAAAATAGTTGTTTTCTCATAAATTATATCCGCTTTAAATATTAGGGTGCAAACTTAGGGAAAAAAAGAAGAAAAAAAATGTATCTTTGCGCGTTCAAAAAATAGTAAAACAGGAATGTAGAATTTTGATTTTATTCCATTAGAGGAAAGGAGGTTACAATGGTTGACACCATTAATTTCGGAACCCTGAAGTGGTTCCACATTACCAATCCGACGGTAGAGGATTTAGATTTTTTAAGAGATAACTTCCATTTCCACACGCTGGATATTGATGACTGTTCGAGTTTCGTCCAGCGGCCCAAGATAGATACTTACGATGACTATTTTTTTCTGGTACTGCATTTTCCGTACATGGACAAACGCACTAACTTAGTAAAAACCGAGGAGACAAAAATCTTTTGGGGGCAAGATTACATTATCACTGTGGCCAATGCCTACTCGGTGGTGCAGGATCTGTTTACATTGGTTAAGTTAGATCCGACAGAAGCGGAAGAGGACGACATCAGCGGAACCAGTGACGCCATTCTCTATAAGGTTTTATACCGGATGATGCGCGAAACCTATCTTTTGGTAGAACAGATGGGCTCAGAGATCGATACCATCAGCCGCGATCTTTTTGATGCTAAATCAGACAAGGTCATCGAACAGATTTCACGGATACGAAAAAACCTCATCCAACTGAACACCATGTTTAAACCGCAACTTCGCCTCTTCCACAAGTTTGAATCGGGTGAAGTGCGCGGATTTGCCGATGATATGGAAGATTACTGGGGAAATATCCTTGACTTCTATCAAAAGATGTGGGATATGATCGACGATTACGGCGAGTTGGTGGCCGGACTTTCCAACACCTTCGATTCGTTGCAGGCCAACAAAACCAACGAAATCATGCGGGTGCTCACCATCATCTCTACCATCGTACTCCCGCTAACCTTCATCACGGGACTTTACGGAATGAACGTCAAATTGCCAATGGAAGGGTGGGCACACGCCTTTATATTCATCATCATACTTTGTGTGCTCATTATCGTTATCCTGCTGGTTTGGTTTAGACGAAACCGTTGGTTGTAAAATGGTTATAAAGAAACATAAGCGAATGAAACATTATACCGTCAAACTACAGACTGTCAAATTAGAGAGTGGAAGTTACCATATCACGGCGAAGGCTAAAATCGGGAAAACACCGGTTAATCTGGTCGTTGACACCGGAGCTTCGCACTCTTGCTTCGATCTCAAGTTTATCAAAAGATTGAACCACAAGATAGAAAGTGATTCAGCCGGCAACAACGACCTTAATGTCGGTTTAGGCGAGGTGGGGTTTGAGAGTAAAATCACTTACCTGCAAGACTTCGAGATCGGCGGGTTGAAAGTGGAGGATTATATGGTGGCGCTGCTGGATTTGACTCACGTAAACAAAACGTACCATTTTTTGGGAAAACCGAAAGTCCACGGTCTGCTGGGTTGCGATTTTTTGATCCGTTATATGGCGGTAATCGATTATATGAAAGGAGAGATGACCCTATGGTGCAAGGATTGATTCTGGGCGTAGATCCGGGAACCACGGTGATGGGTTTCGCTTTGCTGCAAGTTAAAGGCGGCAAAACAACTGTGCTGGAAGTCAATACAGTGCGTATGACTCGCCTTCCTGATCAAAACGCCAAGCTGAAACGTATTTTCGAGTCTACCGTTGAGATTGTTGAAAAGTATAAACCTGAAATCTTGGCTATCGAAGCCCCCTTTTTCGGTAAAAATCCGCAGTCGATGCTGAAGCTGGGGCGTGCGCAGGGAGTGGTTATCGCAGCTTGCCTGTATCAAGGATTGGAGGTTTTCGAGTATTCTCCCCGCAAAATTAAACAGTCCATCACCGGAAAGGGAAGTGCTAGCAAGGAACAAGTGGCCGCGATGTTGCATCGGATGTGCGACATTCCATCCGCCCCTATTGCCTTAGACGCTACCGACGCGTTGGCTGCCGCCTATTGCCACTATCTTCAAAACCGAATTCACACCAAAGATCAAAACAACTCCGGCTGGGCAGGATTCTTAGCAAAGAATAGCGATCGGATTATTCAATAAGACACAAAGGAAAAAAGAAACGGGTGAAAAGGCAACACCTTATTGCTTGTTACTTTTTTAACAAAAAAACAGAACATTTTTCTGTACTTTTGCCGACTTTAAATAATGGAATTATGCAATTGAATTTACAACGTCCTATCGTGTTTTTCGACTTGGAAACCACAGGATTAAATATAGCAAAAGACAGAATAGTAGAGATCGCCATGTTGAAGGTGATGCCCGATGGCACCGAACTCAGCAAAGCGATGATTATCAATCCCGGCGTATCTATTCCAAGAGAATGCTCTGAAATACACGGAATTTACGATAAAGATGTGGTCGACAAACCCCGATTTACCGAAATAGCTGATGAAATAGCCGAGTTTATGGATGATAGCGACTTGGCCGGTTTCAACTCCAATCGTTTCGATTTGCCGTTGCTGGTTGAGGAATTTCTGAGGGCAGGCAAACGGCTCGATTTGCGCAACAGAAAATTTGTGGATGTGCAGGCTATCTACCACAAAATGGAACCCCGTAACTTGAAAGCGGCCTATATGCTTTATTGCGGGAAAGAATTGTTAGATGCACACCAAGCGGAAAGCGACACAAAAGCAACCTATGAAATACTGAAAGCACAGTTGCGGAAATATGAAACTACAAAATACGAGGATCGCATTACCGGAATGATGACCACGCCGATACAGAATGACATCACTAAGCTGAGCGCCTTCTCAAGTGAAAACCGCAATGTGGACATGGTGGGCCACATCGTCCTTGATGCCAACGACCAAGAGGTCTTTAACTTCGGCAAACATAAAGGCAAAACTGTCGAAGCTGTTTTCAGAAGCGAACCCAGCTACTATGACTGGATGATGAAAGCAGACTTCCCGCTTTACACGAAAGAGGTGATTTCAAGAATTAAAGAAGGAATGTTTTAGTAGGTTGCTCATCGTGTATAATAAAGAAAAATAATGGCTATTCCTTTTATCAGACATAAATTGCAAAATGGTCTCACGTTGATCATTCATCAGGATTTGACCACGCCATTGGCGGCGTGCAACATCGTGTATAATGTGGGATCGCGGGATGAAAATCCCGAACAAACCGGTATGGCGCACCTTTTCGAACATTTTATGTTCAGCGGTTCCATCCATATCGACAATTTTGACACAGAGTTACAGCGAATCGGCGCCGTGAACAATGCTTACACCTCGCAAGACATCACCCACTACTATGCCATCCTGCCTGCCAATAACTTAGAAACACTTTTTTGGCTCGAATCCGATCGGATGCTCTCCTTAGGCTTCAAGCAACAACAGTTAGACATTCAAAAACATGTTGTCATTGAAGAATTTAAAGAGACACACCTCAATCGTCCGTTTGGTGATTTATGGCACCGCTTTTATCATCAGGTATATCAGAAATATCCATACCGTTGGTTGCCGATCGGCGAAAAGATTGAGCATATCGAATCGGTATCAATGGATGATGTAAAAGATTTCTTCTATCGCTTCTATCGCCCGAACAATGCAGTGATGGTTGTTTCTGGCAATGTTGTCCCGGAGGAGGTGGTTGCGCTGGCTGAGAAGTGGTTTGGTGAAATTCCAGCCGGAGAACCGATCGTGAAAAACTATTCGGCGGAAGATCTGCAACAAACAGCTCGTTTCCAGCTTGTTGAAGGAAATGTGCCTTACGAACTATTAGTCAAAGGCTGGCTGATGTGCGACCGATTAAACCCCGATTTTTATATCTACGACCTCTTTGCCGATCTTCTTGGGAACGGACACTCCTCATATCTTTATCGGAGGTTTGTAGCCGAGGAATCGATTTTTACTTCGCTCTCCTGCCACATCTCTGCCGTTTCCGGCCCGGGAACGTTTGTGATTTTGGGTACGCCAGTCGCCGGTATTTCTTTAGAAGAGGCCGACAAAAAACTGAGCGATTACCTATATAACTTTGCTTTCGAAAATAACTTGGCACATAACTTACAGAAAGTCAAAAATCGTGTCGAAACGATCCTCCTCAACAATGAAATCAAGATCGAAGATCGTTCCTCCATCTTAGCCGTATCTGAAACTATCAGTTGTATAGAAGATTACGAAAAAGAAAAGGAAAAATACTTTGCCGTTTCCGAAGAAAATATAAGAGACATGCGAACCCTATTGTTTGATGAAGAAAAAAGTAACACATTGTATTTCCGAAAATAGCATTGGATGTATTTCCGGATTTAAATAACCAGGGCAAACGCA
>JAJDJJ010000065.1 GCA_030267125.1 Bacteroidales bacterium OttesenSCG-928-B11 | reverse complement strand
TTGCTTGATGAAAAACAATTTACGATCTAACGGGCCACTACCGGAGATCAGAACGGAGATATTTTTAAAGGAATTGATCCAATCGCGTATTTCATCAAAATCAGCGCTATTTGTGACGGATGAGGAAAATGTGAAATTGGTCTTAAAACCATATTGCCTACCCTTTTCTGATGAAAGATAATGGCTGCTCACTCCAAAATTCATATTGGAAACGTAAAAACTAATATTCTTGGATGCTTTTTCCGGCTTATAAATACCACTGAGATACCGTTCCAAATTCTCTAAGGATTGTTTCAAATCATTTTTGATATTTTCGAGGTCTTCTGCCTTTAAAATATCCATTTTATAGAAATATTCTATCTCATTCACCAAAGTCCAAACTAACGCTTCATCCCATATATATAATGTATGTTCGGATTTGGCCAAGATATTCTCGATCTTTTCTCCGAGATCCGACAATCTGTCGGGAAGTTCCCAGCTTGCAAAATCGTTAAATTCGTCTGTCCCGACAAAATAATGCCCCCATTTAAAGAACATGAATTTCATCAGATGAGGATAATAGACATAATATTCCATCGGGAGGGAGTTAAAAACCACACCGTATTCCATTTCCTCCCCTGCAATATCGTTCATTGCATCAAGGGACTCATACATAATATCATAGAGCACTTCCATAGAATCCGCACCTAACGGCGACTTTAAAAGCAGCGGAAACCAATGACAATGTAAATCTTTATAAACTAATGAATCCAATGAAATTCCAAGTTCCCGCGACAAAACCCCTATTTCGTTGGCAGAGAACTGCACCCTTCCACTCAAGCGTCTTGACACCGGCTCCTTTTCTATGCAAAGGATTTCCGATAGTTTATTGACTAATTCTGCCCGCTGCGGAATTTTTTCTTGCAACGCCTTAACAAACCCCTCATGTAGTTTCACTTTACTCATCCTATAACATTTAGCAGATATTAAAATAAATAAAATTCACCGTTTCGACGGCAAAGATATAAAATTTAGTATAAACAATTTTGGAGTTCTCGTATGTTTTCTATTTTCTTTGTTTATTTGCAAAAAAATTAAAACAAAGAATAAAGTAACGATTCTCGCTCGCATGCCTAAAATCCATCATATTAAAAAAGGACTTGACATCCCACTCTCCGGAACCGCTCCTTTACAACTGGATAGTTATTCCCATTCTCGCTTCATTATCAGTCCCGGTGATTTTAAATGGTGGTCTCCCTCATTGTTGGTCAATGAAAATGACGAGGTGAAAGTGGGAACACCACTTTTTGAAGATAAAGAGAATAGCCGGGTGAAAATTGTGTCTCCCGTAAGTGGGAAGATAAATCGGATACACAGGGGAGCCAAACGTAAAATCGAAATGATCGAGATTGAATCCGATTCTCGTTATATACCCATTGCCTTAAATATACCGGAAAATCCTGATCGAGAAAGTCTCATACAGACATTGTTGGATACGGGATTATGGCCCTTCATCACTCAACGCCCTTTCGGCATAACAGCAAATCCCAACGATAAACCAAAATCGATTTTCGTCTCCTGTTTCGATACAGCGCCATTAGCTCCCGACTACAATTTCATCATCAACCGGCAACAAGAGGAGTTCCTCCAAGGGCTTTCTCTCTTGGCAAAACTGACCGTTGGTAAAATTCATTTGGGATTGCATGAAAATCAGCGAGATACAATCATAACTAAGGATACAAAAATTGAGACACACTACTTTACAGGAAAACATCCCGCCGGCAATGTGGGCACGCAAATCCATCATATCGATCCCATTAACAAAGGCGAGGTGGTTTGGTGTATCAACCCGCAAGCGGTGATTATGATCGGCAGACTGTTTCTGCATAAAAAACTCGATTTTAACAAAATAGTGGCGGTTACCGGCTGTAAAACAACACATAACCGTTATGTAGAGTTGACAAACGGCATCTCGCTGGATGGCTTGTGGAAAGATTCTCCGTTAAACGAAAACACCCGCATGATCAGCGGGAACATATTGACGGGAAGAGACATAACACAAAGCGGCGCCATCGGTTTCTACGACTCGCAAGTAACACTGCTGCAAGAGGGTGGCGAACGGGAGCTGATAGGTTGGTTGTTACCGGGTTTCAAAAAATGGAGTATCTCCCGCACTTTCACCAGTTGGTTGTTCAGAAAAAAAAGTTACAGCCCGGACACTTCGCTGCACGGCGGTCGCCGGCCATTCATCATGACAGGCGTGTATGAAAAGGTCTTTCCTTTCGACATCTTGCCCCTGCAACTCCTAAAAGCATGTATTATAAAGGATATAGAACTGATGGAAGCGCTGGGTATCTATGAAGTGATAGAAGAGGATTTCGCACTGTGCGAAGTCGTTTGCCCCTCAAAGAATGATTGCCAACAAATTATTGCGGAAGGATTAAGATTGATTCGGGGATAGAGAACCCTGAAAAATAATGATGGAAAAAATGAAACAAATAACCAATTGGAGCGACAAATTAGGGAAGCATTTTGAGGAAGGCAAACCGCTATATCCCTTCAAATCCCTCTATGACGCTATTGACACTTTTCTGCTCACACCTAAGACTGTCACGCAACGAGGCGCACATATTCGCGATGCGGTGGATATGAAGCGGATTCTCATCACCGTGATGATCGCACTTCTACCTCCACTCCTTTTCGGATTGTGGAACATTGGTTTACAGCACTACCGCGCATTAGGTGTCGAGGCCACTTTTTGGCAACAATTTGGTTACGGGTTTCTGAAATGGCTTCCGCTGGTTATCGTGACGTATGTGAGTGGTTTGACCGCCGAGGTTATTTTCGCCCAGTGGCGGAAAGAGGAGGTCTCCGAAGGTTTTTTTGTCACCGGCATGCTGATCCCGATGATCTTGCCGCCCGATATCCCGCTCTGGATTGTAGCATTAGGCACCTTATTCTCCGTTATCTTTGCCAAAGAGGTATTTGGCGGTACGGGTTACAATTTTCTGAATCCCGCCATCGTCACCCGTGTTTTCATCTTTTTTGCTTACCCGTCGGTTATTTCGGGGGACAACGTGTGGATAGCAGGGCAACCCGACGGCATCTCAGGTGCCACACCGTTAGCTGAAGCGGCGATGGGTAACCTTGCACAGATGCCTTCCATCATGGAACTCTGTATCGGAACAATCCCGGGGTCAATCGGAGAAACCTCCAAAATCGCCATCCTGTTGGGTGCCATCCTGTTAGTTTATACGGGAGTTGCCAGTTTCAAAATTATGATTTCGGTAGTTGCGGGCGGATTAGTTACAGGGTTGCTCTTCAATATTTTTGGGGAAGCGCCATTGACACAGATTCCTTTCTATGAGCATATTTTATTAGGCGGATTTCTTTTCGGCGCAGTCTATATGGCCACCGATCCGGTCACGGCAACACAAACCGAAAAAGGAAAAATAATTTACGGTTTCCTCATCGGCGTATTGGCGATTCTGATCCGCATGATCAACAAAGGCTATGCTGAAGGGATGATGCTCGCCATCCTCTTCATGAACATCATGGCACCACTGATCGACCACATCGTCATCCGACTCAACATCCGCAAACGGCAGAAAAGAGCCGTACTGGTATCAACCCAATCACGACAAAGGCATGAAGAAATTTAGCAACCGATACATTATATTATACATCACCGTGTTGGTAGCGGTTGTGGCATTACTGCTCAGTGTGGTCTCCATCGGTTTGCAACCCCGCCAAGAGCAAAACCGCAATCTGGAAAAGATGACCCAGATACTACAAGCATCCGGTTTCAAAAATCTCGACCGCGAACAGGTTCCGGCACTTTTCGCGCAAGTTGTAGAAGAGATGAATGTCGCACAAGAATCATCATCTGAGCTCTTGCCGCTCTATCTCGTTCAACATCCCGACAGCACTTTCACTTATGTCATTTCTCTAGAAGGCAATGGGTTATGGGGTCCCATTTGGGGATACATGGCTATTGCCGAAGATCTCAACACTGTCACCGGCGTCGTTTTTGACCACAAGTCCGAAACACCCGGATTGGGTGCGGAGATCACCGAGGCAGGGTTTTCCTCCCAGTTCTCGGGCAAAATGCTCTTCGACGAAGCGGGTAATTTCACCTCCATTAAAGTGGTAAAAGGAGGCGTGTTAAACAGTAAAATCGACCCCAAACATGCGGTAGATGCCATCTCCGGCGGCACCATCACTTGCCAGTCGGTGGAAGAGATGATCCAAGAGTGTGCAGGAAAGTATGTAGCTGTTTTTAAGAAGCTAAGAGAGGAAGAAAGAAGACAGGCTGTGAAGGATAGAAAAACCTATTATAAAGTTGATAACTAATATTATATACTCGAATACTAATCTAAAACAAAAAACTATGAAAACAGAAGAAATCAAACAACTTTTTTTAGCCTTTGAACAGGCAACTTCGCAGATTGAAGATATTGAATGTTGGAGTGCACGGGAGTTGCAACACTTATTAGGCTATTCGCAATGGCGGAATTTTGAAAACACAATTGTAAAAGCAAAAGAATCATGCCAAAATGCAGGGCAAGATATCCCTTATCATTTTGCTGACGTCAGCAAAACGATAGCAATGCCAAAAAATGCTGAAAAAGAGATCGATGACATTCTTTTAACTCGCTATGCCTGTTATTTAATTGCACAAAATGGCGATTCTCGTAAACCTCAAATTGCTTTTGCACAGACTTATTTTGCCGTGCAGACAAGACGTGCAGAAATTATTGAGCAACGCTTATTGGAAACAGAGCGTGTGAGCGCTCGAAAAAAATTGCAAGACACCGAGAAGAAACTTTCAGGCGTATTATACGAAAGAGGTGTTGACGACAAAGGCTTTGCTTTGATTCGCTCAAAAGGCGACCAAGCGCTTTTTCACTTAAGTACACTACAAATTAAACGTAAAATGGGCATACCCGAAAACAGGCCTTTGGCCGATTTTTTGCCCACCGTTACCATTAAAGCCAAAGATTTTGCCGCTGCAATGACTTCCGAAAATGTACAGCTGAAAGATTTGTCGGGCATTCATTCTATAGAAAAAGAACATGTCGAAAATAATACAGCTGTCCGTAAGATCATGTTAGAGAGAGGACTTGCTCCCGAAAATCTACCTCCTGCCGAAGATGTTAAAAAGGTGGAGCGCAGGCTATCGAATGATGAGAAAAAGGCGTTAAAAAATAAAAACACTCAATGAAACTGTAAAATGATACAAATCCGTAAATACCTTGGCCCGCTTAGTAAAAACAATCCCGTCATCGTACAGGTGTTAGGCGTGTGTTCGGCGTTGGCGGTCACGACACAACTTAAATCATCGGTGGTGATGGGAATTTCGGTGGCCGTTGTGGCGGCTTTCTCCAACCTCATCATCTCATTGTTGCGCAATACGATACCTTCCCGCATCCGCATCATCGTCCAACTCATCATCGTCGCCGCCTTGGTGATCTTAGTCGATCAATTCCTGCAAGCTTTCTTTTATGATATGAGCAAGATGCTGTCGGTTTTTGTCGGGTTGATAGTCACCAACTGCATCATCATGGGGCGTTTGGAAGCCTTCGCCTTGCAGAACAAACCGTTACCGTCGTTGTTAGACGGGCTTTTCAACGGCATTGGCTACGGCCTGGTGTTAGCCACTGTGGGGCTTTTTCGCGAACTATTGGGAAAAGGAACAATGTGGAACTGCCAAGTGATTCCCGACAGTTTTTATGAAATGGGCTACCTGAACAATGTACTGATGACCTTGCCTCCGATGGCGTTGATTCTCATCGGGGTTATGATTTGGATTCATCGCAGTAGAAACAAAGAACTAATCGAGGAGGAATAGTTATGGAATTTTTGGGAGATCTTTTTATCCGGTCGATTTTCGTAGAGAACATGATCTTTGCCTATTTTTTAGGGATGTGTTCCTACTTAGCCGTTTCCAAAAACGTGAACACTTCGCTGGGTTTGGGTGCGGCCGTCTGTTTTGTCTTGGTCATCACCGTTCCCATCAACTACCTGATCAACCACTATTTGTTAAAACCAGGCGCTTTGGCGTGGATTTCCCCGCAATTATCGGAAGTAAATCTCTCTTTTCTCTCTTTGATTGTCTTCATCGCCGTCATCGCCTCCATCGTGCAATTGTTGGAAATGATCATCGAACGGATCTCATCACAGTTATATAATGCATTGGGCATCTTTTTGCCATTGATTGCGGTGAATTGCGCCATCTTAGGAGCGTCGCTATTTATGCAAGAACGCAATTTTTCGAGTATCGGTGAAAGTTTCACCTATGCCGCCGGCTCGGGCATCGGCTGGTTGATCGCCATCGTGGCTTTTGCCGCTATTCGGGAACGCATCCGTTATTCCAATATCCCAAAACCGCTACGGGGATTAGGTATCTCCTATATCACCACAGGACTGATGGCATTAGGATTTATGGCTTTCTTAGGAATGTAAATTAGACAGAGAATGAAATTATTGACTATCTTTTTGGCTATTCTTATTTTTTTGATTATTATATGGTTACTGGTTGCCGTATTGTTGATTACCCGAAAAAAGCTGGTCCCGGAAGGAGAAGTTGGGATTCGGATCAACGAGGAGCGGGAGCTAAAAACGGAACGGGGCAAAACCTTGCTACAAGCGTTGTCGGATGACGGAGTTCTGATGTCGTCAGCGTGTGGAGGTGGCGGAACCTGCGGGCTATGCAAAGGAAAGGTAACGCAAGGTGGCGGGGCGGTTCTGCCTACCGAAAAAATACACTTGACTCACAAACAACAAGAGGATAACTATCGCCTTTTCTGTCAGGTAAAGGTGAAAGAGGATATGGAAATCGAGATAGATAAGGCGATTTTCGGAGTGAAGAAATGGAAATGCACAGTTGTATCCAACCGAAGCGTCGCCACATATATTCGAGAACTAATCGTGACACTACCGGAAGGGGAAAGTATGGATTTCATACCGGGAGGCTATATCCAAATTGATGTACCGAAAGGGGTTGTCAATTATCCTGATTTTCAAATCGAGGAAAACTATCGTAATGAATGGGAAGCCAATGGCTTGTTGGATCTTACAATGAAGAATAATGAAATAACAACTCGCGCATATTCCATGGCCAACTATCCTGCCGAGGGCAACAAGGTGATTCTAAACGTCCGAATCGCACTACCGCCTTTCGATACGAAAAAACAAAAAATGAAAAAGGTCAATCCGGGAATCGCCTCATCCTATATTTACGGATTAAGACCCGGCGACGAGGTAACTGTTGCCGGACCTTACGGTGATTTCTTCGTCAGGGATACGAAAGCAGAGATGATGTTTATCGGCGGAGGGGCAGGTATGGCACCGATGCGGTCGCAAATTTTCGATCTCTTCAAGACAAAAAAAACATCGCGCAAAACCACTTTTTGGTATGGTGGTCGCTCGAAAAAGGAGCTATTTTACATGGATGAATTTAGAGAAATCGAAAAGGAAAATCCTAATTTCGCTTTCCATATAGCGCTCTCCGAACCGAAACCGGAAGACCAATGGGGCGGATACACCGGTTTTATCCATCAAGTGATCGCAGACCAATATTTGCAAAATCATTCCCAACCGGAAAATATCGAATACTATATCTGCGGGCCACCGCTGATGCTTCAATCCGTATTGAAAATGCTGGATGACTTCGGAGTACCGGAAGAGAATATCTTCTATGATGATTTCGGAGGATAGCAAATGGATGATACAGATTGATGTTCGAGGTTTACTTTTTTCTATATTTGCAGTTCTTTTAAAATAAGAATTTCTATAATTAATACATTTATAATCAATAAAATACAAAGCAAAATGAAACATCAAAATTATGCCATCATGATTCTTTTATCATTGTTAGTCGCTTCTTGCGGCAATAAAACCCCGAATAATCCAGCGCTGACTTCGGGAATTAATAAGGAAAACATGGATTTGACAGTGAACCCTTCGGAGGATTTTTATCAATACGCATGTGGCGGTTGGATGAAAAACAATCCATTGAAACCCGAATACGCACGCTTCGGTTCTTTTGACCAATTAGCGGAAAACAACAAGGAACAACTCCGCGACCTCATTACCGAAATCGCCAACACAGAGCACGAAATGGGTTCTATAAAACAAAAAATAGGCGATTTTTACAATTTGGGAATGGACATTCAAAAAATCAACGAACAAGGTAACGCTCCGATCCAAACAGCGCTGACCAGCATCGCTAACATGAAAGATAAAAATGATTTGACCGGAAAATTGGTGGAAATGGCACTGTCAGGTAGCTTTCCGCTGATTGCACTTTTTGGTGAAGCAGACCCTGATGACAGCAAGATAAACATGGCTTGGCTCTACCAAAGCGGTATCGGTATCGGTGACCGTGATTATTACTTGGAAGCTGATATGCAAAATGTCAGGAATGAATATGCCAAAATGCTTACGAAAATGCTTGCAATTTCCGGTTATTCACAAATCGCCAATTTTGAAGGCAATGAGACTGAAATGGCAAATAAAATATTGGCCTTTGAAACAGAATTGGCAACTATTTTCATGGATAAAGAAGTTACTCGCGACCCCCAACGCATGAAAAATAAGATGAACTTAGTAGAAGTACAAGAGATCCTCCCTTTCATCAATGTGAAAAATTATATGGACGGTCTTGGATTGAGCCATATCGAAGTGATCAATGTAGCCACGTTGGATTACTTCAAAGCATTAAACAGCGTGATCTCAAAAGTGGAATTTCCTGTATTGCAAGCCTATCTAGCATGTGATGTAATTCATGGCGCATCTTCATACCTCAGCGATGATTTCGTGAACACCTCGTTCGACTTCTATGGCAAAGTACTCTCCGGACGCGAAGAATTACAAGAGAGATGGAAAAGAGTGATCAACACAGTGGATGGTGCATTAGGCGAAGCAGTTGGTCAGATGTATGTGGAGAAATATTTCCCTGCTGAATCAAAAGAAAGAATGCTAAATCTGGTCAATAATTTATCTGAAGCATTAGGTGAAAGAATCCAAACCAACACTTGGATGACCGATGAAACGAAAAAAGAAGCGATGGCGAAATTAGGTACATTCCATGTAAAAATCGGCTACCCGGACACATGGAGAGACTATAGCGGTTTGGACATACACAAAGACAGCTATTATGCGAATGTGACAAGAGCACAGATTTTCGAGATGGAGTATCAATTGTCCAAAATCGGAAAACCGGTGGATATCAACGAGTGGTTGATGACTCCGCAAACAGTAAATGCATACTATAATCCAACCACCAACGAAATCTGTTTCCCCGCTGGCATTCTACAACCTCCGTTCTTCGATGCTAATGCCGACGATGCAGTGAACTATGGTGCTATCGGTGTGGTAATCGGCCACGAGATGACACACGGTTTTGACGACCAGGGGTGCCAATATGATAAAGTAGGAAACCTTAACAACTGGTGGACAGACGAAGACACCAAAGTTTTCGACGAAAGAAAACAAGTACTCGTGGATTGGTTCGATAAAATTGTGGTTTTGAATGTGGATGATAAACCCATGTATGCTAACGGCAACTTTACGCTGGGCGAAAATATCGCCGACAATGGCGGGTTGAACATCTCTTACGTGGCTTTGAAAAACGCTATGAAAAAAGGCGAAATCAATGGAGAAATGGATAGTTTTACTCCCGAACAACGCTTTTTTATCGCTTATGCTATGGTTTGGGCAGGCAATATCAGAGATGCCGAGATCATTCGCCGTACCAAAACCGATCCACACTCCTTGGGAAAATGGCGCGTAAATGGAACACTCCCCCACGTAGCCCCATTTTACGAAGCATTCGATATCCCTGAAAATTCTGAAATGTATCTCGCACCTGAAAAGAGAGCGGATATCTGGTAATAGACTGAAAAATCATTAACTAAAAAACTTTTATATGACAAAATTGGCTGTAATTGCTTTTGGAGGAAACGCCCTGTTGAAAGCCGGTCAGAAAGGCTCGATCAATGAACAGATTGAAAACGTATCGGCAACTTGCCAGTCATTAGTCAACTTGATTCGTCAAGGATACAATGTGGTAATTGGCCACGGCAATGGCCCGCAAGTAGGCAACGTGATGTTGCAACACGAAGCCGGCAAGCAAGTCTTCGGTATTGAACCGCAACCAATGGATTTCTGCGTGTCGGAAACCCAGGGTTCGATCGGCTATCTCATCGAACAAGGTTTAAGAAATGTACTAAACAGAGAGAAGATTGCCAGAAATGTGGTGACCTTGGTGACACAAGTGGTGGTTGACAAAAACGACCCCATGTTTGCCAATCCAACTAAACCCGTTGGTCCTTACTATTCCGAAGAAGTTGCGAAAGAGATGGCGGCGAAAAGCGGAGCAAAATTTAATCCCGATCCAAAAGGGAACGGTTGGCGCAAAGTGGTAGCCTCACCCAAGCCTTTGAAAGTGGAAAATATAGAATTGATCAAACAGTTATCCCATGCGGGACACGTGGTTGTTACTGTGGGCGGTGGCGGAATCCCGATCATCGAAAACGAAGATGGCACTACGCAAGGTGTGGAAGCCGTGATCGACAAAGACTTAGCTTCCGCATTGACTGCAGTAAACATCAATGCTGATGAATTTTACATTTTGACCGATGTGCCGAAAGTATATATCAATTTCAAGAAACCCGGTGAAAAAGCGCTGGATGTGATCACCGTGGCGCAGGCAAAACAATACTTGAATGAAGGCCATTTCACCGAAGGGTCAATGGCACCGAAAGTACGCGCTGCTATCTTCTTTGTGGAAAATGGCGGCGAAGAGTGTATCATCACAGAAGCCAGTCAATTAGGAAATCCAAATTGCGGAACACGTATCATTAAATAAACAACATAAATCATTAAAAATAATCGTTATGGCATTCAATTTAAGAAACAGAAACTTTTTAAAATTATTAGATTTCACACCCGAAGAGATTCGATTCATGCTAAACCTTTCCGCTGACTTGAAAAAGGCGAAATATGCCGGAACAGAGCAACAAAGACTCAAAGGTAAAAATATCGTTTTATTGTTCGAGAAAGACTCAACCCGTACTCGTTGTTCCTTCGAGGTTGCCGCTTTGGATCAAGGTGCGCACGTGACTTACTTAGGCCCTTCCGGTTCACAAATGGGCAAGAAAGAGTCGATGAAAGACACTGCCCGCGTATTAGGCCGGATCTATGACGGCATTGAATACCGCGGTTATGCACAAGAGATCGTGGAAACATTGGGTGCATACGCCGGCGTGCCTGTTTGGAACGGCTTGACCACCGAGTTTCACCCCACGCAAATCTTGGCCGATTTCTTGACCATGATGGAACATTGCGACAAACCCTTGCACCAAGTATCTTTCTGCTATTTGGGAGATGCCCGCAACAACATGGGTAACTCATTGATGGTTGGCGCGGCTAAGATGGGTATGGATTTCAGAGCCGCTGCTCCGAAAGCATGTCAACCCGATGAAGCTTTGGTAGCTGAGTGTAGAAAAATCGCCGAGCAAACCGGTGCGAAAATCACCATCACAGACAATGTGGACGAGGCGGTGAAAGGTGTTGATTTCTTATATACAGACGTTTGGGTTTCCATGGGAGAACCCGCTGAAGTTTGGGAAGAACGCATCAAATTGCTTAGACCTTACCAAGTGAATATGGACGTGGTGAAGAAAACCGGCAACCCGAAAGTGAAATTCTTACACTGCCTGCCTGCATTCCACAACCGCGAAACAGCCGTTGGTGAAGATATTTTCCAAAAATTCGGTTTGGAAGCCATGGAAGTAACCGAAGACGTTTTCGAATCCCCCATGTCGGTAGTATTCGACGAGGCCGAAAACAGAATCCACACCATCAAAGCGGTGATGGTGGCTACTTTAGGAGACTAAAAGTTAGCATTTGAAAATTAGAATCTAAAAAACGCAGGATGGTAAAAAAAACATTCTGCGTTTTTGTATTTACCACTAATATTCAAATACATTGGCACTATAGTTTCAATAACTCCCTGACATATTGGTTGCGCTCTTTTTTAGATGGGAATGGTTTCATGCTTTTTTTCACATGTTTTTTCATTTTCATAAATCCAAAGGTATGGATGTAGGCGAACTGGAGATATAGAAAATTATTGTGCATGTTAAAAAATCCGAATGAACAGTTTTCATAAGGATAGAATTCATAATATCCCGAGGCATACTTGTTCAAGGCAAAATTGATCCCGACGGTCAATCGCAAGAAATCGGCGTACGGGAGGCGGTAGTAAACGCCCGTGTTCAATAGCAGGTCGACCTCGGTTTTGGCCATATCTCGTCTATAATCCAAGGTGAAAAAGGTTACATCTTCCCCTTCTTCCGTCCAAAAAGTATGTTCATAAGAATATCTGGAAGGAAGTTCTTTCTCTATGTAAAGCCCCTTCAGTTTGACGCCTATCGATGATGTGAAATAAAAATTATGCCGCAAGGGGTAATGAAATTCAAACTGCAAAGGTAGGACAAACTCAAATTCTGATTCTAATTCTAATACCGGAAGATATCGATCTTCCATCCTGTTTTCAAATTTGGGAAAGTGCATATAGATCGAATATTTCATGGCGTTAATGGTGCCCACGTTGAGTCCTAAGGAGAATCCAAAATAACGGGCAAAATGATACGACAGTTCCAATCCGGTCTCCCAACCCATTGCATGGAAAGCAATAGGTGGTGCTTCCTCCCCTCCAACGGGAATAAAGTCTACCTTTTGCACCATTTCCATCTGTCCGGTCAATCCGATATTAAACCCCTTAAAGGGTTGATGAACCATTTCATTTTGAGCCGATAAAACCGGCACAAAACAAAATGTAAGCAAAAATATAAGTGCAGGGGATAGTGATATTTTTTTCATAATTTGTACATTTTACAATTTCAACGACTCCTTTACATATTGGTTCCGCTCTTTTTTAGACGGGAACGGTTCCATATTTTTCTTCACATGTCTTTTCATTTTCATAAATCCAAAGGTATGGATATAGGCGAGCTGGAAATACAGGAAATTATTGTGCATGTTAAAAACTCCGGTTGACCAACGAGCATCTTCAAGAATATAGAATTTATAACATCCCGAGGCATACTTGTTCAAGGCAAAATTGATCCCGACGGTCAATCGCAAGAAATCGGCGTATGGGAGGCGGTAATAAACACCCGTTTTCAGCAACAGGTCGACTTCGGTCTTGGCCATATTCCGTTCATAATCCAAATTGAAAAGGACTATGTCTTTTCCGTCATCCAGCGAAGAACAAAGTTCATAAGTATATTTGTATATAAGATCTTTATCTAAATGAAGTCCCTTCAGTTTGACACCCATCGATGATGTGAAATAGAAATTGTGCTTCAAAGGGAAATGGAATTCAAATTGCAAGGGAAGGATAAAGTCAAAATTTAATCCTGATATTGGACAATATTGATCTTCTCGTTCGGTTGTAAATTCGGAATAACGCACATAATAGGAAAATTTCATCGCATTAATGGTGCCCACATTAAGCCCCAGTGAAAATCCAAAATAGCGGGCAAAATGATACGAGAGTTCCAGCCCAGTCTCCCAACCCATCGCATGGGATGCCACGAGAGTTTCTATTTCTTCAATGTAGTCAAAGTCTATCTTTTGTATCATCTCCATCTGTCCGGTCAATCCGATATTAAATCCCTTAAAGGGTTCATATCTAGTGATGTCCTGTGCAGATAATATTGTTGTAAAACACATGCCCATACTCATTAAAAAAAAGAATATAATACAATATTTTTTCATCGTTATTTAATTTATGAATACTAAAAAAGGCAATACTATAATTGTGGTTTCCCCCGATAGGTCATGAAAAAGGATTTTGTTGATAATACTATATTAATCGACAAATATATTAAAAACTTGCACATTAAGAATAATCTGCAAAGAAATTAGAAGCTAAACGTGACCTCTTTGTCTATTGTAGTCTGA
>JAJDJJ010000064.1 GCA_030267125.1 Bacteroidales bacterium OttesenSCG-928-B11 | reverse complement strand
ACGTTTTGAATCACACTGGTTCCATCAGCTGAAAGGGCTGCGATGAGCAGAGCCACGCCGGCGCGAATATCGGGAGAAGCCATCGTGGTAGCCCGCAGTTTATACTTACGATTCAGCCCGATCACCGTTGCACGGTGCGGATCGCAAAGGATGATCTGCGCCCCCATATCTTGCAATTTGTCCACAAAAAAGAGGCGACTTTCAAACATTTTCTGATGGATCAGCACACTACCTTTCGCTTGTATCGCGGTAACTAAAGCGATACTGATCAAGTCGGGAGTGAAACCCGGCCACGGTGCGTCGGAAATAGTCAGGATCGAGTCATCCATGTTTGTTTCTATCTCATATTCACCTTGGGCGGGGATAAAAATATCATCTTCGTGTCGTTCAAACTTAACCCCTAACTTGGAAAATGTATAGGGTATAATTCCCAAATTATCGTAAGAACAATCCTTTATGGTGATTTCAGAGTTGGTGATGGCTGCCATACCGATGAAGCTGCCTATTTCAATCATATCGGGCAGGATACGGTGTTCGCAACCGTGTAGTTCTTCCACACCTTCCACGGTGAGCAAATTGGAGCCAATTCCAGAAATCTTTGCGCCCATCTTATTGAGCATTGTACACAATTGATACAAATACGGTTCGCAAGCGGCGTTAAAAACCGTTGTTTTTCCTTTTGCTAAAACAGCGGCCATCAACACGTTAGCGGTTCCCGTAACGGATGCTTCATTGAGCAACATATACGTTCCACGCAATTCATCGGCTGCAATTTCAAAGATATTATCGTATTCGGTCGTATTAATAGAGGCGCCCAAATTGGCGAACCCTTCAAAGTGTGTGGTCAGCGGTCGCCGTCCGATTTTGTCACCACCGGGTTTTGCCGCATACGCTTTTCCAAATCGTCCCAACAACGGTCCGATCGTCATGATCGAAGCGCGTATGCTGTTCGACAATCGCATGAATTGAGGAGTTTTAATATACTCGAAATCAATCTCTTTAGCTTGAAAGCGATAAATTGACGGCGAGATAATATCGATCTCAACCCCCATCGCCATGAGTATCTCCATCAGATGTTTCACATCGGCAATCCTCGGGACATTGCTGATGATGACCGGCTCGGAAGTGAGCAACGTGGCACAAATCACTTGAAGCGCCTCGTTTTTCGCACCCTGCGGAACGATTTCACCACGCAACTGATGACCACCTTGAATGATAAAATTTCCCATGTTATTTTTCTGGTATTACGACCGGAAATTCGTGGTTGAATTCCAATCTGAAAGGGCTTCCTATGATATGTGACAGAAAGTCAATATATTGTTCTGTAAAATAAAATTCATTCGGGTCGTAATAGAGTTCGGGCAGGGCGAAGTTTCCAATATTGCCCATGTCAACGGCATCGGTATGAAACTCTTCCAGCTCGTTATACGGCACAATATCGCGCATAACGGGCATTTTCCCATAATCCTCACGCAGTAATAAATCCACTACTTTATCGGCCAGCGTGGATGTCAATCTACGGTCATATTCGTAGCATTTTCCGGCGCGGGGGATATATCCGGATATTTGCCCTCTGGCTTCAATGCCCAGTTTTTTTGTAATATCGGAAGCTATCACGCCGCTAATTCCTCCAAATCGGGGATGCCCATATTCATCAAGATCCGTGCTGGCGTACACCATTTCCAGCTCTTGCTTTTCATCATTCCACCAGCGAACACCCTCTGAAACGGCAATCAACAAGCTGCGTTTTTTGGAGCTCAAGTATTTTTCCTTCACTTTTTCGAAGAAGAAATCCTTTCGTTCTTTTGTCATCTCCACTTCCGGAACCAATGCGATTTGCGCACCACCGAAAATAGCTGTTCCCGTCAACCAGCCGGCATCTCGTCCCATCACCTCCAACACCATGATGCGTTCGTGAGATTCATTCGTTGTGTGCAACTTGCTGGCCAATTTCTTTATAGCCATCGCACCGGAAGGAAATCCGGGACAAAGAACTGTTTCATATTGTTTCCCTTGATAATGGTGGTATGTTTTGGTTCTCAAGTCGTTATCAATGGTTTTCGGAAATCCGATTACGGGAATTCCGTATTTTTCATACATTTTTTTTGCCGCACCATTCGTATCGTCCCCACCGATTGTCACAATAACATCTAATTTATATCTTTCGATATTACGCAGAATTTGTTGTGAACGGTCTTCCGGATTTCTTTTACTCGGGAAGGGATTCGTCCGGCTGGAAAACAGAGCCGTACCTCCGTAGATACCGTTATAAGCTGTATTTGTAAGATCAACAATATCGCCATCACCTAACAACCCTTTCCATCCGCGCTGAATGCCGTAAACCTTAAAACCCAGCATGGAGGCTCTATTCCGGATAGATTCAATACTTGAATTAATAGCGGGTGTGTCGCCGCCGCCTGATAAAATACCTAATGTTTTTCCTGCAAATAACTTTTCTGTTCTCATCAAAAAATATATGTTAATAATTAATGGTTTTCAAGATTTAAGGTTTCAAGATATCCTATTGCAATCTTGCTTCTTCACTCTCCATCAATAGTTTCGGAACACTTCCTTTAGGAATGTCGTGTGTTGATGGGTTGTATCGGTTCTGATAAATTCCTCTTCTATAGCCATTTCTTTCATGATGCCGTCCACGAGTTGCCGTGTCACATTTTCAGTGAAATCAATGGATAAAACTTGGGTTGCGTGTTGCTGGTATATCTCCATTGCTTCATTCCAAGCGGTTATCGCACCTGTACGGCTCAAATTATTCCCCACTGCATTATTTAAGGCATTGGTCAATACGAACGTTTTCGTATCTCTTAAATAATTGGTCAATGACGGGATTGAATCACGCAACAGTTTGTCCGGATCAGGAAAAGTGGAGGCTGCTATCACGCTTCTAAAATTATTACGTATGTAATCTCCAGATATTTCCGCCGCTTTGTTCATCCTAAGGATTAAGGTATCCAGCAATTCAACCTCATCGTTATCTTCTAAAACCTCAACCAATACGTTAGCTGAAGCGGGCAGTGCGATCCTGTACATCGCATCGTTGTATGCGTAAAAACCATCTTCTACTGCCAAGTGGCTGTTTGCGGTATCCACAGAAATTTCAAGACACAACTTGATTGCCTCTGCTAATTGCGTGTCGGTATGGTATGTTCTTTCGTATTCACCGCTGTCGTCTTTGCAAGATGTAAAAACGAGAAGTAGAAGACTGATTACAAGGAAGTTTATTTTTTTCATTGCTTTTTCAAATTTGAGCGCAAAGATAACTATTTTTGCCGAATGAATAATGAACGGTTCATATTTATCCCCGAAGTCACTTCCACGAACGATTACCTCAACTTCTTCATTCGCGAGAGAAAGAGCAAAGGATTTAATACACAAGAATTTACAATCGTTCATACCGACAGGCAGACGGCGGGAAGAGGGCAGCAAGGAAACACTTGGGAGAGTAATCCGAAGGAAAATATCTTGGCAAGTTTTTACCTAAATCCTTCTATTTCACCTCGAAAACAATTCTATATCAACATCTTTTTCGCCCTATCGGTACGTAAAATGATCTCCAAATATGTCTATTCCGCTAAAATAAAATGGCCTAATGATATTTATATAGACCAAAAGAAAATTGCCGGCATCTTAGTCGAGCACAATATCCAAGGAAGTATGATTTCACAAACCATTGCCGGCGTAGGAATTAATCTGAACCAGACCTCTTTCTCCAAGTTATTGCCCAACCCCACCTCCATCAAGCTGGAGTCGGGGCATGAAAACGGGAGAATCACCTTATTGAAAGAGTTAGACACCATTGCGCGAACATACTATGAACTGCTCAATAACGAACAATATGAGCAGCTATTAAAAGAATACTACTGGCATCTTTTCCGCATGAATGAGACACATGGCTTCATCGTGCACGGCGAAGAGGTTGAAGCGAAAGTGATTGGCTTGGATGAATACGGACAATTGCTTTTGATGGAAAAAGACGGCAAGAAACACGTCTGTGGTTTTAAAGAAGTACAATGGATTCTATAACACCCTCTTGCAACAAAAATTTATCTTTTTAACAAATAAGGCAGCTGATACTGCCAAAAAACAATAAATATCGATGATTACTTTTAGAGAAATGGGACTCAGTCCCGAATTAGTCAAGGCAGTTGAAGAGCTTGGATTTGAGCGGGCGATGCCGGTTCAGGAAGAAACAATTCCCGAAATCCTTAGCTACGACCGCGATTTGATCGCCTTGGCACAAACCGGAACCGGCAAAACAGCCGCTTTCGGGCTCCCAATTTTGCAACAATTAGACACGCTCAATAAAAATACGGAAGCACTGATCCTCAGCCCCACACGCGAACTCTGCATGCAAATTGCCAATGATTTACAAAGCTATTCCAAATACCTACCCGGCGTTTCGATCGTGCCCGTCTATGGCGGAGCCAGCATCGAAAACCAGAAGAAAGAGCTGAAAAAAGGCGCCAAGATCATTGTCGCGACACCGGGACGATTGCTGGATCTCATTCGCCGGAAATATATCGACATCAACCATATTACCACTTTGGTTTTGGATGAAGCCGACGAAATGCTGGATATGGGATTCAAAGATGATTTGGACGATATCCTCGCCAACACACCGGCCACTAAACGCACATTTCTATTTTCAGCCACAATGCCGCCGGAAGTGGAAGCTATTTCCCGCAATTATATGACTGATCCTAAAGAAATTACGGTAGGCACAAAAAATTCGGGCACCGAAAATGTCTCTCATTTCTACTACTTAGTAAGCGCGCAAAACCGCTACTTGGCACTCAAACGGGTCGTGGACTATTACCCGCGCATCTATGCGATCGTCTTCTGCAAGACTAAGGCTGAAACACAAGAAGTTGCGACTTCACTTATCCAAGACGGCTATAATGCGGACGCATTGCACGGCGACCTTTCGCAAGCACAACGCGATCACGTGATGCGCCGATTCCGTTGCAAGAACCTCCAGATATTAGTAGCCACAGACGTGGCCGCCAGAGGTTTGGATGTAAACAACCTCACGCACGTCATCAACTACAACCTACCGGCCGAGGCGGAACAATACAACCACCGGAGCGGACGTACAGGTCGAGCCAACAAACTCGGGATGGCTATCTCTATCGTGACACCGCGTGAAGCCGGCAAGATCAGAAAAATTGAAGACAACATCAAACAAGAGCTCAAAAAGGAAAAAATTCCGACAGGTCAAGAGATCTGTGAAAAACAACTTTTCCACATGGTAGATGAGATGGAGAAAGTGAACGTGAATTACACCGAAATCGAAAGTTTCTTGCCGGTAATTCTCAAAAAACTGGCGTGGATGGATAAAGAAGAGCTCATTCGGCGATTTGTTTCGGTGGAATTTAACAGATTTTTGGACTATTACCGTGATGTAAAAGACATTGATGTGGCTAATGCCGAGGAGTCGCGCAAGAAAAAACGAGAGGAAAGAGAGAAACCCGCCCGGAAAACCAGCGCAAACATGACACGGCTCTACTTCGGCTTAGGCTATTGTGACCGGGTTAATCCACAGCGACTGATTGCCCTCATCAACGAAACAACCCAAAACCGCGATGTAAAGATTGGGAAAATCGACATCTTCGAAGACGAAACCTATATCGACATAGATAGCGATCACGCACAAGAAGTGATAAACTCTTTTGAAGGCGCCACATACAAAAATTTCGACCTCGTTGTCAAAATTGCTAAGCGCCAGCAGAAAGACAGCTTCCATAAACCGGCATCCTCTCCTGCTAAGACCCATAAAAAAGCGAAAGAAAAACCGTTTTACGACCGGTTTGGCAAAAAGAAAGGAAAACGGAAGTAACCGCTTTTTCTTTATTTTTGCCATCCTTATTCCAACCCTATCCTCATGCTGAAAGGAAAACGAATTTGCGTGGTACTGCCGGCTTATAACGCTGAGAAAACGTTAGAGAAAACGTTCTCGGAAATTCCTATGGATATTGTGGATGATGTTGTGCTGGTGGACGATTGCTCCAAAGATAACACCGTCAAAGTAGCTAAAGAGATCGGCATAAAGCACATCATCCGGCACGAGCAAAACAAGGGGTATGGTGGAAATCAAAAAAACTGTTATGCGTATGCGCTAGGATTGAACAGCGATATAATTATCATGTTGCATCCTGATTATCAATACACTCCACTCCTCATCGAATCCATGAGCTATTTGATTGCCAATGGGGTTTACCCCGTGGTTTTCGGCTCTAGGATTTTGGGAAAAGGCGCGCTCAAAGGCGGAATGCCGCGATATAAGTATTTCTTCAACAGATGCTTGACCTTATTTCAAAACATTCTTTTGAATCAGAAGTTAGCCGAATACCATACCGGCTACCGCGCTTTTTCCAAAGAGATTTTCGACAGCATCAACATCAGTAACAATTCCGATGATTTTATATTTGACAATCAAATGGTTGCACAAATTTTCTATGCCGGTTTCGAAATCGGTGAGATCACTTGCCCCACTAAATATTTCAAAGAAGCCTCATCGATTAACTTACGTCGAAGTATAAAATATGGCTGGGGGGTTTTAGGCACTTCTTTGAAATACCGATTGAACAAATGGGGAATAATGAAGTTTAATTTATTTAACTAAAGAGCCTTATGAAAAAATCTATTTTCCTAACGATTTTACTATGCAGTCTTTACCTGGGAATTTCTGCACAACAAAAAGCGGAAGATATCATTGGTTATTACTTAGTTGAAGATCCGTTTATAAAAGAAAAATCACAAATCCATATTTATAAAGCCGGTAATGGGAAATACGAAGCCAAAGTGGTTTGGGTGGAAAACCCCGAAAAAAAACACCATATCGGCTTGCTTTTCTTGTATGATTTAGAATATGATAAGGATAAAAATGAGTGGAATAAAGGGCGCGTCAAGTATCCGGGGAAAAGCGGCACTTACCGCATTAACATGTCTTTTTCCGATTCGAAAACGATGAAAGTCCGCGGTTATTGGGGCGTTTCCATGTTTGGCATGACGCTCTATTGGAGTAAAGAAGATAAAGCCAGATGCTAAAATGATAGATATTAGCGCACGTATTCACGACAAGTATTCCGTGGAATTTAAGAGCGGGTTTTGCATTGAAAACGAAAAAGATAAAGATAGCTTTAGTCTGAACACTTGGATTTTCCTACCCTACAGCTTGGATATCAACCGGCAAACATATCCTAAAAGCCATTTCTACCGCGACGTGAAAAATTATATCCGGCTTTATGCCCCGATCTATAGCTTGGAAGAGATTGCCGACAAAGACAACCTGCCTTTCCAATATTTCGCCATGGCTTGTGGTTTTTGGGAGGCTGATCCTGGCGCGGAAAATATGGCTGAATTAGAATACCAGATCAAAACGTACGCGACAATAGTGAAAAATGCCCTGCGCAGAGAAGCCGAGCATCTTTTAATTTTGGATGATATTAACGAATTAACTGCCGCTGTCAATCGATATTTGTTACAATCCGATATGGTAATCAAACATTATCGAGAACTTAAAATTTGGATTGATGAGGCTGATGACGAGGGAAAAGCCTCCAATTATTTCGCATTTGGCGACGAGTTTTTATCGAACCGTTTGGAACAAAAATGCTATGAGCTGTTGGATCATTTTGCAAAAAAAGAAGTAAATTGCAAAGAGTCAATAAATGCCAAACTTACGAAAGTCATTGAAAAAGAGCGTATTTATCGTCAGAAAGCAGGTCATGAATTGATAGGAAAGGACAAACCCGAAAAGAACCGGGAGGTGCTTCATCGTCTGCGACTGCTCCGAAAATACGTTGAGAACCCGCTCTTTTTAGATGCGGATCGTAAAGAAGACGGGCGGTTTATGCGACAGCTTGCACTGAGTTTGGGGGCAGCCATCGCCATGATTGTCGCCACCATCATCGTCTTTTCCGCCCAGCTTCGTTACGCAAGTTTCACCATGCCGCTATTCATGGCTTTAGTTGCCAGTTATGTGTTGAAAGACCGTGTCAAAGAGATCGCCAACTACTACTTTTCCACAAGGCTTTCTAAGAAATATTTCGACACAAAGACAGATATCAGCCTGAAAGGAACTAACTTGGGATGGATCAAGGAGAGTATGGAATTTGTGAAAGAGGACAAAGTACCCGAAGAGGTGATCAAAAAACGAGACCGCTCCGACATTTTGGAATCGGACAATCGGAATACCGCCGAAAAGATCATCCTTTATCGTAAATTATTGGATCTGAAGAGCTCAGCCTTCAATGAAACCATGCCCGATCACACCCCCGGCATCAAAGACATCACGCGATTTAATCTATCCACTTTCACCATGAAAATGGACAATCCCACATCAGAAATCCCCATCCTTAACAAGAATGGGGAGATCGAAAAGACAGAGGTCGCCTTCATCTATTACATCAATTTCATCATGCAGCTAAAACACGGTGAGACCGTTGAATATAAGCGTTTTCGGCTGATCATGTCTCGAAATGGCATCGAGGATATTGAAACATTCGACTAGTCAAACTTCACTTTATTAACCCTCATCAGCTTAAACAGAAACTTCGGCAACGGTTTCTCCCGGTTGCGTTTCCGGAGGTTGATATACCATCCCAACTTCTTCAAAACCGGAATCTTATGTGTCTCCACAAATTCGATCAACGTGCCGTCAGGATCTTCTATATAGGTGAAGTGGCCACTGGCCTCGCCCATGTCGAACTGCTCATCATTGGGACAACTGTCAACGGTGAACGGGAACCCTTTCGCTTTGCAATATGCTTTCAGCCCTTTCATATTAATAACATCAAGGCAGATTTGGATAAATCCCGGATCTCCCCAAAATCTTCCTTCAAAGATCTTCTTGGGCTGGCGATCCAGCGCAACGACCAACTCGATGGTGCTATCACCGATCAATCCGGAAAAGGCACCTTTAAACAATTCTGTACGAGCCAATAACACACGACGGTAACGTTGATTGCCGCCACGCATAAAACTCCAATCCTCAAAAACACCCGTCTCATCATAAACCACCTTATCATAACCCAAAATATCTTGATAGACTGGCAATGCCCGTTCAATATCGCTCACACCGATCATCGCGCCCACCGTGCCACCCGCTAACCGGTGCTCTTCAATATAAACATAAGTATCCTCCACAATCTGGAAATAGTTGCCAAACGGATCCAACAGGTAAAAAGTTGGTTTTCCATCGGGAGATGTCACCACTTCGCTAATATTTGAGTATTTACCAGCGATCTCTTTGTGGAAAGCTTTCACATCACGGCTTTTGATTTTTGCCGCAAAGATACCTAAGTCGCCAATTTGGATATCGAAATCTATCGGTTGAGGTTTTCGTTCGGAATAGTTCCAAACCTCGAAACCTCCACCACCCTGCAAGTTGATAGCGATGCAGGCGCGTCGTTTTTGGGGCTGGTTGCCGGTGTAGGGCAACATCCTTTCCGCCACCGTGTTGTCTTCTAAAATTTTCACGTCCACCTGAAAATGGTCAATGTACCATTTCCACGACTCTTCAAAATTCACGGTGCCAACACCTACCTGTTGTATTCCAGAGAAAAAATAATCCTTCATATTTATTTTTTAAATTTAAAATTCGACTACAAAAATAGCAAAACGCGTTAATTAGTCACAATAACCTCATGCGTGATCAATACGCCCGCCTGGCTGAAAAGTGTGCCGACCGGGCAATTCTTGATCGTCGTTTCAAAACAACGCTCAACGCGTTCCTCGGGACATTGGGTATGGACATACAAAACGCAATGCGCATCAGTGATTGTAGGCGCTCCCTGCTCTTGCTCCGCATACACCTCCACTTTATAATTTTCAAACTCGATTTTCATCTTGGTAGCAACCCGAGCGAAAATAGTACTGATACAGCCACAAAGGCTCATCACACACATTTCCAAGGCTGTCGGCCCGGAATTTCCGCCACCCTTCTCTTCGGGCAAATCGATGATAGCACTGTGACTCCGTCCGTTATCTACCACGGATTGAAAGTCTTTAGTCCAAATTGCTGTTGATTTCATAGGTAATTAGTTTAGAATTGAAAATTTAGAATTGCGAGTTAGTAACACCGTATTTTTCGTTTTGTTCGTATTAAATATCGATTCTTCAATGATTTACTAAAATACAAAGGATCGAAAATATGGCGGCGAAGATACAAAATTTCGGATCTCGAACTCCGGATTTTCAGAGCTCAGTTCCTGCCGGTTGGATAGGTTATGGTGTTTTTATTATCCCTGCAAGCAACGCCGTAAAATCAAAAAAACCGGATTGAATATTTTAGGACAATTCAATAAGGGTATCGCAGGAGAGGGCTCTGTTTTCAGCTTTCCGAAGGATTTTGGCCTGGGCGATTTGGAAACTGACAATTGAAAACTGAAAACTGAAAATGGCCGCACTTGCACTATTATGCGAAAAGGGATGAAAGCAGGAAGCCGGAGGCAGGAAGCCGGAGACGGGAGACGAGAAGAAGGAGGCCGGAGACAGGAAGTCAGGAAGAATTTATCAACATCATCAAACCGAAAATTCATTACTTTTGCAAGCCTACTATGAACGCCATGAAAAACAGTCTATTTCTTAACCCCGAACTCCCAACCTCTTACGCGGGCTTTCCTTGTTCCGGTCTCTTTTCTCCGGTCTCCGAGCCGTGGACCGTGAGCCGTGAGCCGTGCTCCCATTCTTCATTTTCAGATTTCAACTTTCCGGGTTCAGATAGTTTCGGGTTCAACGGGCAGGAAAAGGATGATGAGATATATGGGGAGGGGGCGAGCCTGAGCTTTGAGTTCCGGAATTATGATAGTAGAAAGTTCATCCGATCCATTTTATTGATTCTGCTAAAACTATCATAGAGCAATATGAAGAGGGACGTTTTCAGAATGGAGTACCTTCAAGTTATAACTCGGCATTTCCGACAACACCTTCGGAACAGATTGATGATGCATTAAAAGAACAAGAGGAAAGAAAAAATGCTTATAAAAACGAAAAATAAGATGGCCTATTTTCTAAGGGAACTAATTATAATTTCACTATTATTATGTGTTAGTATAGGTTCATTTGCATGTAATATAACTATAACTGTGATTGCCATTGATTCATTGGGAGGAGAGAAAATTAATAATTATATAGTATACATTGATGAAACGGAATTCTATTTACCAGAAGACGGAACGAATATTTTAAAATTCACATTAGATTTTTCAAAGAAAAAATCCTATAATATTCGCATAGCACCATTTTCTTCTTATGAGGGATCTGAATTTAAGTTAACCGTTCCACTTGATTGTAAAGACACTACTATTATCGTTGGACTTTTGTATATTTTCCATCCAAGACAACTACCTGTATTTTTTTTCAAAAAAAATGAAATTTATCCAGATACTACAAATCTGAAAAATGCATTGGAATCAGCAAGTTATCTATGTAAAGTATACAAAAATGCTAAATTATTCTTTCAAATAAACGGATCTTTTTACCCTAATGAAATTAGGACTAATGAAATATTAATACTTGAACGTATAAACTATATAAAAACCTTGTTGATTAATTTTGGAGCTGATACAAATAAGATTGAAATGGGAATTATTGAATCTAAGCCATATAAGATACTTCATAAGGAAGAGATCAATGAGTATTTTAAATTTAAAAATGTTTTAGATCAAGAATATATCCATAATTTACCATCTGAAATAAGGTCAATAGCAGAGATATACAATCAAAGAATTTTTGTGACAATTAGGACTGAATAGGTAATGTAGGTTGTGTTCCGTATGCAGGAGACCGGAGACCGGAAGAAGGAGGCAGAGGACAAACCGTGTTCCGTGTTCCGTTGGGGAAGCTGGATGGGTATCACCGAAATAAGCAAAGGAAGGGTCTGCCACCTTTTCCTCAAAGAGGAAAAGGAATGGCCGCGCTCCCAATTTCAGATTTCAGATTTCAGATTCAAGATTCAGGATTTCAGATTCAAGATTTCAGATTCAAGATTTCAGTTTGCTCATTCCGTTTTCCGTTTTCCGTTTTCCCAATTCTCAACTCTTCTAAAAAATTCATTACTTTTGCAAGCCTACTATGAACGCCATGAAAAACAGTCTAACCCCAAACCCCGAGCTCCCAACCTCTTACGCGGGCTTTCCCTCCTCCCGCCTCTTTTCTCCGGTCTCCGAGCCGTGTTCCGTGTTCCTTGAGCCGTGTTCCCATTCTTCATTTTCAGATTTCAGCTTTCCGTTTTCAGATAGCTTCGGGTTCAACGGGCAGGAGAAGGACGATGAGATTTACGGGGAGGGGAGCGCGTTGAGCTTTGAGTTCCGGATGTATGATTCAAGACTGGGGAGATGGTTCAGCATAGACCCGTTGCAGGCGAAATACCCAAATTTGAGTCCATACGCTTTCACTGCCAATAATCCCATAAGATTTGTTGATATCGGGGGCAAAGACTTTGGAGTTATAATAAATCATACGGATGAAACGATAGTGATTGTTGCAAACATACAAACGACAAGTGCTAAGGCTTATCGACAAGTAACCGAAGCTGCAAAGGTTTGGAATAATAAAACAACAACAACCGATGATGGATACACTGTCAACTTTCAAATTAAGATTATGGAACCGATTACCGCAACGACAGAGGAAGTTATAAGTGGATTTGGCAATGTGAATTTTTATAAGGAAAATGGAAAAATGAACAACAAATTGGTCTCTGAATATAGGCGGAAGTTGATTAATGGAAAAGCAATAACAGCAGCATGGGAAGACCCCATTGGAAATTCTTATAGTGGCAACACTGGTAATAATTCGAAAAACGTAAGTGGAAACGATTTTGTAGGAGGACAAACACAGAATTTTAAATTTGCCGACATGAACACGCACGATCTGATGTGGGACATGGGCGAATACCCAAGAGCTGTGGCCCATGAACTGGGACATTTTTTCGGACTTGGAGACAAAGGGCAGTCTTATTATCCCGGTGATGGTGGCATCATGCAATATACTTGGCCAATGAATAATGTTAATGATAATGATGTGAAGATGATTTTAAAATATGTTGAGGATTACCTTAATGGTGATGTCGCCGGAGGCATTAAGGCTAGGGTGACTGTTACTGAAATTTCTGAAAAAAAAGGAGATAGAGAATAACAATATTGATTTATACTAAAAAAACAAAAAAATGAATCTTAAAACGTATATTCCCACAGGAATGGTAATCCTGTTTTTCTATGGTAACATTTCTGCTTGTTCATGCATAGGAGAAAAAGCAAGCATAAAGAATGCTTTTAAAAGAAATGAAGTTGTCTTTATTGGCAAGGTCATAAATATAGAAATGGTCGAAATACTTATGGAATTGGTGCCTGGAGCCCCAAAGTATACTATCCCCACTTATAGACATAAAGTTACTTTCATTATAGAAAAAACATACAAAGGACGTATTGACACTAATTATATAGAGGTGATTACTGGGGTTGGAGGGGGTGATTGTGGGTATCTCTTTGAGGTGGACAAGAGTTATGCGGTATATGCAGAGAGGAGATCGAAGTACTATAATGGGGACACAAGAATGGATATCCACTTATATACGGATATGTGCAAACGAACGACTGACGATACCATAAGTGAAAAAAAAGAAATAGAAAAATATTGGACACCTGGCATGGCAAAAGACACTGGATATATAAGAGAAGTGTTTAGATAGGTTGTCTGCAAGAAACGCCGTAAAATCGGCTGTGTCCACCGCTACCGGTATGACGCGGGCAACAGGCTCACCCACGTCTACACCTCCGAAGACGACCGGCTGTGGCACTGCGAGGCGAAGTACTTCTACCTTCCGCACGGCCCGCTGGCTCGGATGGAGTTGGGTGAAAAACAGGTGCAGGGAGTGGACTACGCATACACGCTGTGGGGGTGGTTGAAGGCGGTGAATAGTTATACGCTCAATTCTGCTTTTGACATTGGAAAAGATGGTTATTATGCATACAATTTAGCGAATAATTGCTTCGCATTTGATGCATATAGCTACGGGCTGCAATATTTTCATGAGGATTATACAACCATAAGTGGGGACAATGATTTTTGGCGGAACAATCAATATGCAACTCCATTGTACAGTGGAAATATTTCATCTATGAATATTATTATGGATATTATAATGCGAAGTTCCTATCCTCTTTCCAAAGTTTTTCATTATGATAAGATTAATCGAATCAAAAACATGCAAACCTCAGTATTAGGAAATAATTCGGAATGGGAAGCCCCCACAGAAAGATTTAATACAAATTATAGTTACGACTTCAACGGAAATATATTACATTTGCAACGTCTAAATGGAAACGGGGAAATGACACACGACATCACATACCATTATTCATCGCAAAATAACCGTTTGTTTTCTACTGATGCGAGTGGACTCAACAGTTCCGACTACGCTTACGACGGTATCGGCAACCTATCTTACGACACGGGTGAAGGGATGGAGGTGTGGTGGAATCTGGCGGGCAAGGTGGAGAGTGTAAGTTACGGGCACCACCAACTGCTGAACTTCTCCTATTCGGCCATGGGGCACCGGCAGATGAAAATGCATGTCAGTTACGACAACGAAGTGAAACGAACCTACTACATTCACGACGCCACCGGCAACATCATGGCGACTTACACTTTAGTAGACAATAGGCTCACGGTAAACGACTTGTATTTGTACGGCAGCAGCCGGTTAGGTTCTTTAACCAAGAATGAGCGTATTTCCAATAGACCTCCTGACCCTATTATTCCCGCAAATCGTTACCTACGGACCATCGGCGCCCGTCAATTTGAGTTAACGGATCATTTGGGGAATGTAAACGTGGTGGTTTCCGATCGGAAAAAATCACG
>JAJDJJ010000063.1 GCA_030267125.1 Bacteroidales bacterium OttesenSCG-928-B11 | reverse complement strand
AATACGAAACCTCACATACGAAATCATTCGACCCTCTTTCAACCATATTTTTTCGTAGAAAGTCTGGATTTCAGTGAGTACGGGATCGCAAGGAGGAAGGTAAACATTTTCTATGTCGACCAACAACTTCCAGCCTTCGGATTGAATGGTTTCAAGCGTATATTGATAAAATTCTCGACTGTCGGTTTTCAGGTTAATAACACCATCCGTTTTCAGAATTTCCTTGTAACGCTCTATAAATTTAGGTGATGTGAGACGACGGCGCTCTTTTTTAGGCTGCGGATCGGGAAAAGTGATCCAAATCTCATCTACCTCTTCAGGAGCAAAATAGGCGCCGATACGATCAATACCGATACGGAGAAAGGCCACATTGAACATCTTGTTTTCAACGGCAGTTTTGCAACCGCGCCATAGCCGCGCTCCCTTCCGGTCAATGCCGATATAGTTGGTATCGGGAAAACGTTCCGCCAAGGCAATCGTGTAATCTCCCTTGCCGCAACCTAACTCCAAAATCACCGGATGGGCGTTGTGGAAATACTCCTCCCGCCATTTACCCCGCAATGGAAATTTTTCATCCCCATATTCATAACCCGAACGTTGAAAGAGATTGGGAAATGTTTCGTTTTCCGCAAATTTTGCCAGTTTATTCTTCGCCATATTACATCTGATTTATCTTGATCAATCGTGCATACTTTCCATTTAACGCCACCAATTCCTCGTGTGTACCCTGCTCAACTATGCGTCCCTGCTCAACATAGACGATCACATCCGCATGCTGAATGGTGGATAACCGGTGAGCGATAATGATGGTAGTCTTATCCTTTACGATCGCATTGATTGCTTCCTGCACCAATTTCTCCGACTCGGTATCTAATGCCGAGGTGGCTTCGTCCAAGATCAAAATAGGTGCGTTATGCAGAACAGCACGGGCAATACTCAACCGCTGGCGTTGCCCACCGGAGAGTGTCAAGCCGCGGTCACCGAGTTGTGTTTGAAATCCATCGGGAGTATCGGTGATGAAGTCGTAAGCATTGGCAACCTTTGTTGCATGCTCCACCTCCGCTGCCGTGAAATCGGACTTTCCAAACGTGATATTATTGTATATCGTATCATTGAAGAGAATCACATCTTGCGAGACAATTCCAAACAACGATCGCAAATCGTCGATTTTATATCGCCTGATGTCAAGCCCGTCCAGCAGGATTGCTCCGGAAGAGACATCGTAGAATCGCGGCAGCAGATCGGCCAAGGTAGATTTGCCCGCACCCGAAGGACCAACCAAGGCTACCATTTTCCCCTTTGGAATATGCAACGACAAGTGGTCTATCACAATATCATCATCGTAAGAAAACGAAACGTCCTCAAAGACAATACCGCATTCAAAAGTATTGATTGACACAGCATTCTGATCTTCAACAATCACTTCATCGGCTTGGAATATTTTATCGATACGATCCAGGGTAGAAAGACCGCGTTTATAGTTGGAGTACGCTGTAGCCAGGTTTTTAGCCGGATTGATGATCTGGATGAAAAGAGCGATGTAGGCGATAAACATCCCCTGCGACAGAGAGGAGTTCTCGCCAAGCACTTGAATTCCGCCAATAACCAAAACGAGCATCACAACACTTACCCCCAAAAATTCGCTCATTGGGGAAGCCAAGTCTACTTTTCGGTAGATTTTTTTTTGCTCATTGGTGAACTCCGTATTGGTGTGGTCAAAAACTGACTGCGAAAACTTTTCAGCATTAAACCCTTTGATGATCCGCATACCCGAAATAGTCTCTTCGAAATGGGATAACATATTACCGAAAAGCTCCTTCGACTTCAATGATCTTTTCCGCAATGATTTTGACAAAAGACCGATCAACAAACCGGCTACCGGCAGCAATATCAGAACAAAGAGTGTGAAACGGGTATTGATAAGGAAAAGAGTGAGTAAATAAAAAATGATCATCATCGGGTCCAACAAGAATTGCTGTATCGATTTCATGATTGTGAATTCAATCTCATGCGTATCGTTCACCGCTTTGGAAATGATATCACCTTTTCGCTGCTCGGAAAAAAAAGAGAGCGGAAGGATCAACACTTTCTCATAGATTCGTTGCCGCAGATCTTTTACCACGCCGGTTTTGACCGGAGCATAGATCCAAGCAGTCAAAAACTGACAAAGAATCTTCAGCATATAAAGCAATAAGAAAAGAACGATCAATGCTACCAAGGAGTTCAATGCGGGAACATGTTGAAAGAAGTTGGGAAAGATTTTGTCTAACAGTACCGCAAATGGACTGACACTTTTTGCGGAGGGGAAGAGTATCGACACTAACGGGTCTATCATCAGCAGGCTCAAAATGGACGCGACAACCGTAGGAATGTTCATCAATACAACACCAAAGATCCGCAGCGCGTAAGGTGACAGCAAGTCTTTAAAAAGGCGGGTACTATGTTTCATCTTCCGTTAAATTAAAAAGGAGTTGCAGATTGCGCTGCAACTCCTTATTTATCATCTAATCATATTGATTATTTCTGAATCATGATTTTCGTAGTAACGAGTTCTTTTCCTTTTCTAAGTACTACAACATAAGAACCGTTAGCATAGTTAGCTTGCAAGTAGTGCGTGATCGTTGTCACATCCGCATCTTCGATATTGGCTTTGAATGTTTCAAGCATATTACCGTTGATGTCATTGATTGTGATTGTTGCCTGACCAGCTTCAACGTTGCTCACTCTCAAGGTTACTTTGTTTGCATTAACCGGGTTCGGATAAGCAGCCATTTCAGCTTTCACATTAGCTTTTCTTACTATCGGAGCAACAGGCTCTTCTACCGGAGGAGCAGGTGCTACAACACCTTCCACATTCAATGTGATGGTTCTGGTAGCCAAAACTCTGTCTTGTATACCGCGGATTCCTCCAAAACGTTTATTGCCAGATTCATAAGTATATGGATAGGGGTTTAATTTATTAGTACCTTTTCCATCAACATGTTTTACCAATTCGTATTCGATTTCATATAGGCCAGGTTCTTTGAAAGTATTAAATGATACGGTGATTCTTCTGTCCACCAAGAAGTGCAAGTAGAACCAGTCAAAACTAAACGTTTGTGACTCCCCAGTCTCAATTTGGAATGACCTGCTTGCCGACACAGCATCTTCGCCATAAGGAATATTACCGGTAGCATTCACGTCCCAATATGCTATACCATCAGCATCACCAATGTATCCCTCTTCTGCCGATTTTGCATGAACAAAGTATGTGATTGCAGAATTGTTTTGTATTAGGCCTTGAGTTTGCATTGCTTTCGCAAATCCGACTTGATCAATCACTACTCCGTCTTTCTTGATTTTGAAGTTGATGGAAACGGCGCTGTCTAACAAGATACCGCAAACGTCTCTCACAATGATGTCGTAGGTGAATACCGAATCAACATCGTTCGTAATCTCGTCGATAGTGATATCAGTTCCCACAGCAGTGATGTCAATCGTAGGCTCAACGAAGAATGTAAGCACTTCGGTAGTATCCCAGTTTTGACAATCGTAACCGCTCGTTGTTTCCGTTACAGTAAGGATTGCTGTTCCATCTACGTTTGTGATAAATAATGAGTCATTGCTCAGCACAACACCTGCAGTGCCAATCAAATCGACACCAGCAGCATCCACATATTGCCATTCGTAATCATAATCAGTATTATTGCTTGAAGACAAGATCATGGTTTCACATCTGTCACCATCAATCTTGATGTTGTCAACCGGAGCTGCAAGCACGTCGAAGTGGAGCGTGTCTTTGATTGAGCAACCATGCTCGTTTGTAACAGTCACCACAACCAATGTATCAACAGCAGGTGCGCCAAACACGAAGGTGATGGAGTTATCCGTATCTTCAGCGTATGCACCCCAATTATATGTGTAGTCAGCACCACTTGCAGTAATTGTTACATTTTCAAACTGACAAGCAGTGTTTCCAGGAGTTCCGGTCACATATTTGTCATAAGTAACTTCAGGTATAGCATTTACTCTCACCGTGATGGAGTCTGTTCTATCACAGCCGTATTCACCCATCATTGTGATGAAGAATTTGTGATCACCTGCTGCATAACCGGGCAATGTGAATGTAGCAGTATCATTGCTGATCACAGGAGTAATATCAGTAAATCCAGTTATCGTTGCATTTCTTGCAGAGTCACCAATAGCGTAGATTACAATGTCTTCACCTGCACAGATTGTGTCAGCTTTCAATGTAAATTCTGGTAGCGGCAATACTTGAACTTTAAAAGTATCCGTTGCACAAACAACTACGTCATCGACATTATATACGCTCACGACATATATCACCTCACCTGGAGCCTTCGGAACGTAGCTGAGGGATGGGTCTTCACTGCTTGTTATATTCGCCCCACCGTCTTCAATATCATGAAGGTCATAAACAAGTTTTACAGTTTCCCCTAAGCAAATAGAATCTTTTCTTTCCATCTGTGACACCCAAGTAACATAACGCTTGGTCACGGTAATTGAATCTACGATAGAGCATCCGGCTTCCGTAGTAATTGTCGCATAGAATACTTCCTGTGCGGTATCCCCTGAAAGCTTAACTGTAGCTGTATCACCATTCGTAGATAAAGCTGCTGGTGTCCAAGTATATGTATACTTATCTCCTGCAGTTGCCGGAGTGAAGAATATTTCTGTTTCTTCCGCTAATTCACATGCAATGAATTTTTTTGCTGATTGATCCACAACCGGTAAGAGATTAACATTGATTGTATCCGTCACAGACACTACACATCTACTTATTGTATCAGTTGCAGTGATTTTAAAGCCAACTTTCGTTGCCGGCATTACAAAACCGTTTATTGTATTATCGGTTGTGTCTACAGCAAAATCAGGATCAACTTCAAATGTATATTTGATATCGCGATAATTTTTAAGGTTAGCTGTCAAGCCATAGGTAGATGCTTCGCACAAGTAGAACGGAGCTTTCAAAGTTATTCCATCTGATTTCACAGATACAGAATCAATCACAGGAGTTGATTTTCCAGCAACTTTAATTGTATCGGAAATAGCTTCGCATCTCAATGAAGAAGCGGTATCCACAGCAACCAACACATAGTTACCCACTTTGAGGTGAGCTACCGCACCTACTGCAACCACATTATCATTAGCAATATTTACCCAGCTGTATGCAACATCGGTCGCTGGTGTAATTATATATTCCTTAGAATCGTATGTACAAATAGCAGGATTTAACGCAAGCTCCGGTATAGTTGGAAGAGGTCTCACTTGGATTGTGATTGTTCCTGTTCCGAAGCAGTTGCTTGTAGAGGTAGATGCAACAACGAAAGTGGTATCTCTTTGGATATTCCGAATAATACGCGTAGCATTACCAGGTTCGCCGTTCCAAGTCCAGCCTTCTCCTGTGGTCAGAATGCGTAATTCGATGTCGTCACCTACACATACTGAATCCAACGTAGTACCATTCGTATAATTTGTAGTTGCAACAACAAGCTTCACAGAATCAACAATCTTCACTGTGAAAGCCAACGAGTCTGTACAACCATAGTCGTTGGTGATTTTCAAGTATGCAGCATGATTTGCAACCGGATCCGGCAGTGTGAACGATATGGAAGGAACAACCGTGTCTGCAGTTCCCATACTGGCTACAACACCGGCATAACCCCATACCGTATTATTCAAGTTCTTTGTAAGGTCTGCATATTGCGCGTTATCATTTCCTGTGAAAACAACAGGGAATTGGTTCGCACAAACAGCCAATGTGTCAGCAATAACACCATCCACGAATGCAACTGGCGCAGGATTAACTGTAACATATACAGTATCTTTCACACGACAAGTAAGCGATACAGAGTAGTCATAAACGCTTTCTGCAACAACCATATAGGTATAAACAGTATCAGCATTCGGCAACACCTTGTCAAAGCTATCTCCTGTGTGAAGCAGATCGTCATTGTGCGTCCAAGCAATTGTAGATGTAACATCATCGGCAGTAGTAGCACTAAATGCAACTTTTCCACCTCCGCAGATTGTTGTTGGAACAGCCACAGCTTCTAAATTCGTTTCAATGAATGTTAATTTTTCATCGAAAGTCGCTGTTGAGTAGCAACCGTTAAGATCGCGTACTTTCACGGAATAGTTACCATCAACATCAACGTAACGCGTTGGAGTAGTTTTCCCATTATCCCACAAATACTCATCGTAATTTGCCCAGTTGTCTACAGATAAGCCAATCATCACGCCAGCACACTCAAATAAAGAGCTTGCAAAAATACTTGCGTTTGCGTCAGGTCTTACATATACGCTATCCGTAATTATGGTTTTACAACCAGTCGCTGCATTTCTCACTTCGAGTGAATATGTTTTAAGAATGATCTCTTGCGTGTCATTTTTCACAGAATCAAGAAGAACCGCACTATTCACCGCACTACCATCCCAATAATATTGGTAAGGAGCAGTTTCATCGGGGTTGGCAATCAGTTTGAGCAAATAATTAGCACAAACTGTATCTCCACTCATCAATGCCACTTCCTCGCCAAGGATTGCACTGCTTGTGCTATCCATCAATACGATCTCAGCAGGAGGTGTCGGACGAATTTCAACCGGTGCTTTAACGGTATTAGAGCACTCACCATCAGAAAGGGTCAAGCTATAATAAACGGTATCCAATTCACCAGGTTTGGTAGTCTCAGGCAATATGCGGGGATTGCGTTCTGTTGATATTGTTTCAGTTCCCAGCTTCCATTCATAGGATACATATTCACCGGGAGCATATAAATTAATTGAATCACCGTCACATGCAATTTGGATCTCTAAAGCTTCAATAGAAGAAGCCGGAGCGTCTTTAACATTTATCGTAATGTCTCTAGTTGCTTCGCACAATGTAACAGTGTCTCTTATTACAAGGTTAAGCGTGTTCGCACCAGCCACAGTGGATGTAAACAGATATTCATTCGTTCCAGGAACTTCATTCCATAAATAGATCACATCATCAGTAACGGTATGCGCATCCACAATAACATAGCCTTCGCCATTCAAACAGAGGTTTTCAGGAACAATGATCGTGTCAACCACAAATTGAACTTTGATATCAAAAGTTTCAGTTTTAGGACAACCTGCTTCATCCGTGATTGTAACTGTCACTGTCGTGTCTTTCGTTACATTTACAGCCAAATAAGAATCTTCATCCCCGTTTGACCATTCGTACGTATAGTCATCATCTCCAAGATTAGTGATACGCAATACTGTATCTAAACCGGCACAAACGATAAGCGGACTCTCCGTATTGGTTTCATATTCAGGACCTGCACTAATTTCAATTTCAAACGTATCCGTAACTGCTCTGCATGTCAAGTCACCAAAAGCAACAGTTGCAATAACGCTAACGGTATCTTTTCCTGCTTTAAGCGTATAGCTGAAGATTGAATCTCCAACAAATTCCTCTACACCATTCACAGACCAAGCAATGTTAGCCTTTTTAATGCCTTCAGAATATCTAACTTCAAATTCAAATAGGTTTTCCGCACAGAATTTATCGTCTTCATTTCTAATAATTTCAATATATGCTGCAGGATGAACAAAGATTGAATCAGTTATTGTTGTTGAACAACCATTCGTATCCGTAGCGGTAAGTGTTACATGCTCGTAACGTCCTTCTCTGCCACCGACAAAAGCAAACTTCAAAGTATCGTTATCACCAACAGTCTGATTATTGTGTTTCCACTCATATTCCAATTTTTCATCCGTGATTGTATAGAATATCACTTCTTGTCCGTCACATGCTTCTTGTGCATCAGTTGAGATTGTCAAAGACGGAGCAATGAAGTCTTTCACGGATACTGTTTTCGCAAATGATTGTACGCAACCAGTCACAGTATCTCTAACTTGGATAGTAAAAGTATGGTCACCAAAGTCTGGGAAATCTGTAGTCCAAGTACGTTCGTCAGTTATTAAAGTCACGGAATCTCCAGGCCAAGTAATTTCAAGTTCATTAAACCAATTGTTACGGTCAAAAGTTAAAGTATAACCGGTAAGTCCGCAATGGATATCGTCACCTTCTAATTTCACATCAATAGAATCACGCATGTTAACGTAGAAAGTATCACTTTCCACAACACAGCTATTCACGTCATCGGCTTTCACAACATATTTACCTGATTCAGTAACAGTCACATCGAGGTAACTTGTGCTGACAAAACCCTTTCCATCACCCCAGTCATATCTAAGTCCGGTTGGCAATGCTTCCAAGCGAACAGTTTCACCCGGACAAACAGTCGTGTCATTTTCACTCGTGCCGGCAATGATTTTCACATCGGTTTTGGGCAATACCACAATAGTTCTCTCAGTTGAATAACTACAACCATAGTAGTTGATTGCATAAAGGCTGTATGTAGTCGTAACTTCCGGTTTCACAACAATTATTGAGTCGTGTCCAGGATCGCCAGGTATGTGTCCCCACTGGAAGTTGGTATTGAGCACATCTTCAACGTAAATATTATGATCAACGGCTTTCAATTCTATTGAGTCACCGAGACAAATTTTAAAGTCGTTTCTTGTAGTGTCAAGCTGATTCACTACAATCACGGGGTGCGGAAGCGGATCAACCACAAATTTAACAGCAGAATCAGTTGTACAACCGTTCGCATCTGTAATCGTCAAATTCACAAAATAGTCAATCGGTGCGCCGCTGTTATTTATAATTGCCTCTTCGGGAATTGTTATCGTATCGACAGTCACTATCATGCTACCAAAAGTCCATTCGTAAGCTATCGGATCAGCCTCGGAAGCCGCAGAAACTTTCATTCCAACAGGAGTTAACGGACAAACTGTTTCTTCTCTGATCACGATTTGCTCGATAACCGGAAGATCAAATACCGTGATAGCAACTTCTGTGGCAATGCCCTCACAATTGGCAATATCATATACTGTAACTCCGTAATTACCCGTCAGGTTCACTTGGATTGTTTCGGTCGTATCCCCTGTGCTCCATCTGTATTTCGCATACTCTTTTGTCAGACCTAATGTTGCGAAATCATCCGCACAGATCTCACTCTTGTCGACTGTGATCACCGGTCTCACGATCGGCATAACCTCAACTTTAATAGAATCAGTATTCACACAACGCGTGCCACGATTAGTCACCTTAACATGATAAGTAAGGGTGTCAGGCTTCGTATCCGTGTTGAACACAGTTGTCGTCATACTTTGTCCTTCGTGGTATTTCGGAGATATCCACTCGTAAAACATTTCGTTAGGGTTGTCACTCGCAACCGCTGTAATTGTAATATCTGTATTATTACAAACCGGAGAAATCGGATCGGGATCGGTTGCAAAAGAGATTGCGGGTAATGTATCCACATGTATCGCTTGTTCTAACATAGTAGTACAGCCGGTAACTTCGTTGGTCACTTTCACGCGGTATACAACATCACCGGTAGTATCCACAGAGAAGGTAACAGGGTTGCCTTCCAAAGTAAGATCTTCACTAATATACCATTCGTAAGTATAATCAGCGTTATTTCCTGCTACTGCAAGTGTCAAGGAGTCATAAAGACAAGCTTGGGTGCGTTCTGCTTCAATTTCACCTTCCGGTCTTGTGTGAACAAAGATCGTTTTCGTAAAAGTTTTTTCACATTCTGTGATGGAGTCGCGTGCCAACAAAGTAATCGTTATGTCACCACTTTGTTCCATCTTGTATGTCATTGAACTTTCTGTTGAAATCAACTCTTCGCCATTTCTCCATTCAAATTCATAATTTCCTTGTGCGGTAAACAGAACTTCATAATCTTGACAAGTGGTATCGTTTTCAAGATCAACTGCAATTCCAGAATCGGGAGCAGGTAAAACATGAATATTTTTCTCTGCCTTAGCAGTACAATCATAGATATTTGTAACGTTTACCCAAATTGTGGTGTCACCAGCAACGTCAATTTTGAAGCGTTCTGAAACATATTCTTCTGTTTCATCAAACCATTCATATATATATCCTTCAGGAGTTCCGGTTGCATAATGGAATGTATCGCTCACAGACATTGCAAAGAATGTTTCCGCACATACCGTGTCATTTCCTGTGATCACCAATTCCGGCACAACACCCACTCTGATTTCAAAGGTATCTTTCAAAGTACAAACCAAACCGTCATTATCTTGTGTTGCTGTGAAAGCAAATCTTTCGAAGATAGCGGTATCGGTTAAGTTCACAAATGTACTATCGAATTTAGTTGCATATCCACCATCCCATGTAAAGTTCACGCCTTCGGGAACTTTCGGATCAAATTGAAATCCTTGGCCATTACAAGCGATGGTATTCATTTCAATCACCGGCAATTTAAACACGGTAACAGTGGTATCAGCCGTGTTAGTACAAAAATGATCTCTGAAATTGTTTTTCTTTCCAACCACACTCACTTTAATCGTACTATCGGCAACTAATTTCACCGTTGTACCCGTAAGTTCTACTTCATTAACGCCTTCACCGATGGTCCACACGTAAGTATCCGCACCGTGACCTGTCAATACGATAGTGTCTTTTTCGCAGATCGGATCTTGGTTTATTTCAATTTCCACAACGGGGAGGTCATAAACATAAACTCTAACGGTATCCATAGGTAGGCTGAAACATTCTGTCACATCATGCATTCTGCGTACATAATAAATAGTATCGCCGGCAACATCGATTGCAGGAGTCGGTGCCTCTGTGGTCCATTCGTCTCCATTCAACCAATAAATAGTAGTTCCTACTATCTTTTCAATATCAAGAGTCTCATCAAGTGGCTCTCCCACAATCTCAGGATTGGTACTAATACAATATTGTACTGTATCAGCACCGGTAGGGAATACCCTTAGCGGTGCGGGGTTAATCACAACTAATTTCATAGCAGAATCGCCTGCACAATGAATCTCTTCACCGTAAACTGCATGACGTATATATATTGTATCGGTTCCGTATCTACCGGTTGCACTAATAACCGGAGGAATGGTGTCCCATTTACCATCAACCAACCATTCAATTACGATTGGGAAATCTATCCGGCTTGTCTGTGTGGGTAGGTCTGCCAATGTCAAGTCATCATCACCTTCACAAATTGTATCGTTTACTGCAATAGGAGTATTCAAAATTGGGAAAACAACTAATTCCAAATCAACCACGCTATCCATTCTTTCATTGCACAACGGATGATAGAAAGGAACGGGGAGGTCATATACTGTATCTTTCGCTGTAAATGTTATCTCCGGACGACCATACACAAAGTTAGCGTCTTCGCCACAGATTTCTTGGTATTTCGATGTTCTATGCAACTCTTCAAAAACAACCTCTGCCAATACGCGGCCTCTATCAGTTTGGTGACCGCCGATTGACAATTTTTGTTCTCCATCATAATAGAAAGAAGGATCATCGGTTCCTTCCCCTTGGTATAGGTCACCCATTTGTCCCACTCTTTCAACCAATGCTAACTCTATGCGGTAATTTCCGATTTGTTTCCATTCAATTTCGAGGTAGTTCGTTGTCGCTTGGAAAAAATGCAAGTAGAAAAAATCCAATCCATATTTTTCAATATTAATTCCATTGAAAACAGTAATGGCTCCCGGATAAGTTGTGAACTCTTTTCCTCCTTCATTGGGATTCGGTTTGAGGTATGCACATTCACCATATTTCCCTAACGGTAGTTCCAAAAGCATATTTGCTCTGGCATATTCCGTTTGAAGATAAACATTAGCAAATTTATCCAGATTTTCTGTTAACAAAACTCCATCGTGATAGATTCTCCACTCGAGGGAAACTTTTGTTTCTGCAGGCAGGCTGCATTTGTTTCCGAAGACAATCCGGTAACGATCGGTATTCCCTACCGCAGTCTCTGGATTCACATACGGCTTCGTCAAGGTCGTGTACTCAAAATTGTCACTTGTCAAGGCCGTGTTTTCCAACCATAAGCAGTCGGGGCACTCTTGACCTTGGCTAATTTTCGGCATGAAGCTGAAAATTACAAGCAAAATGCTAAGAAAGCAAAATGATACTGATTTTTTCATACTTTTATTTATTTAGTTAGATTGTTAAATTTCATCTATTTCTATTTATCTATTCTCTATTCGTTTTTTTCCGTTTTTTGTTACAACAATAATATGAACACATAAATTCATACTACATTACAAGTTTGCAAAAATACAATATTTTCAATATAAATCCCGAAAAATAATTTTTTCAAACGTTTTTTTTTACGCACACAACATGTTGAAAACCCCTATTCCTCTAAATTGTTCATCTATTTAATTTAATTTTAAGCAGTTACATATAACACTTATCGTGATTTATCCTTGATTCCCTAAGGGAAATCGCATAATATGCAAGGCAATAAGGCCCTGTTATTTCAAAAAAAAAGCGGTTTTTCAAGCGCATTAATTGTTGTAAATTTAAATTTATCCCGCAAAATGGGTTATTTGCTTATTTTTGCCGCCATAAAGAACAAGACATACTTAATATATTATGATATATACAATTTTAATTCTTGGTTCAAAAGGGCAGTTAGGAAGGTGTCTTATTGACCAAGCTAAGCAAAAAAAAATCAATCATCGTTTTATCACCAAAGATATTGATGAATTAGATATCACAAAGAAGGAAGAGTTGGAACGTTTTTTCTCGGAAGGCTCCATTGACATCATTATCAACTGTGCGGCATATACGGCCGTTGACAAAGCGGAGGAAGAACCGGATTTGGCTTTTCTGATCAACGAAACGGCCACTTCCTATTTGGCGGAAGTAGCACTTCGTCATCACTGCTACCTTTTCCACATCTCCACGGATTATGTCTTCGATGGCGAAGCGACCAGCCCTTACAAGCCCGACGATATAACCCATCCGCAATCGGTCTACGGGAAATCGAAACGGGCCGGTGAAGAGGCGATGATTGCTGCAAACTGTGACGGTGCCATTATCCGCACCTCTTGGTTGTATTCTCAATATGGCCATAATTTCGTGAAGACCATGTTGCGGATCGGGAGGGAGAATACGGAACTTCGCGTGGTAAACGATCAATACGGATCTCCGACGAATGCGAACGATTTAGCGGCAGCCATCCTGCAAATGGTCGAGCTGGGCAACCGCAACCGCGGGACGGAAATCTATCATTTCTCGAACAGGGGCATCATTTCGTGGTATGATTTTGCGAAAGAGATCATCACGCTTGCCGGATATGAGACTCGGGTTACACCGGTTAGCACCGCCGAATACCCTACAAAAGCCAAACGTCCGTGTTATTCGGCATTCGATCTACGCAAAATCGAGCTGTTCTTAGGTTACTCCATTCCGAGTTGGGATGAGAGTTTAAAAAAATATTTCCCTCTCGTAGATTATATTGAAAAATAGTGTATCTTTGCACACCCAAAAAATGGGATAAGTTCTTTATTAGAAACAATTGCCGTTGTAGCTCAGTGGTAGAGCGCTTCCTTGGTAAGGAAGAGGTCACGAGTTCAACTCTCGTCAATGGCTCAACGCGATAAGCAAATATTATTTTTAACCTTAATTAATAAGAAAATGGCAAAAGAAAAATTTGAACGCTCCAAACCCCACGTAAATGTGGGTACAATCGGTCACATTGACCACGGCAAAACCACCTTGACTGCTGCTATCACTACCGTTTTAGCAAAAAAAGGTTTTTCAGAACTTAGAAGTTTCGATTCAATTGATAATGCTCCTGAAGAAAAAGAGCGTGGTATCACTATTAATACATCACACGTTGAGTACCAAACAGAAAACCGTCACTATGCACACGTTGACTGCCCCGGACACGCTGACTATATCAAGAATATGGTAACGGGTGCTGCTCAAATGGACGGAGCCATCTTGGTTGTGGCTTCTACAGATGGTCCTATGCCGCAAACGAGAGAGCACATCCTTTTGGCTCGTCAGGTTGGTGTTCCGAGAATGGTTGTTTTCATGAACAAAGTGGACATGGTAGACGATGAAGAGTTGTTAGACCTTGTTGAAATGGAAATCCGCGACTTATTGTCATTCTACGGTTTCGATGGCGACAATACACCTATCATAAGAGGCTCTGCATTAGGTTGTTTGAATGGAGAACCGAAATGGGAAGACGGTGTTATGAACTTGATGGCTCAAGTTGATTCTTGGATTCCGCTTCCTGAGCGCGATGTGGACAAAGAGTTCTTGATGCCTGTAGAAGACGTGTTCTCAATTACTGGTCGTGGTACTGTTGCTACCGGTAAAATTGAAACAGGTAGAATTCACACTGGTGACCCTGTTGATATCATCGGTATGGGTGCTGAAAAATTGAAATCAGTAGTTACCGGAGTTGAGATGTTCCGTAAGATTTTGGACGATGGTGAAGCTGGTGACAACGTTGGTTTGTTGCTCCGCGGTATCGACAAAGACGAAATCCGTCGCGGTATGGTAATTGCAAAACCAGGTTCAATCAAACCTCACAAAGAATTCCAAGCAGAGGTGTATATCCTTAAAAAAGAAGAAGGTGGACGTCACACTCCATTCCACAACAAATACCGTCCTCAGTTCTATTTCCGTACCACTGACGTGACCGGCGAGATTTTCCTCCCGGACGGAGTAGAAATGGTAATGCCTGGCGACAACTTGACCATCACGGTTAAATTGTTAGCTGAGATCGCTATCAACTTAGGACTCCGTTTCGCTATCCGCGAAGGTGGACGTACCGTTGGCGCAGGACAGGTAACTAAAATTTTAGACTAATACCAAAGATGTAAAGGCGTGTGATTATGCGCCTTTACAATACAGGGGAATAGTTTAAGGGTAGAATAGTGGTCTCCAAAACCATTGATGGGAGTTCGAATCTCTCTTCCCCTGCCAAAAGAACCTTCACGTGAAGGTTCTTTTATTTTTTCAGACAATAGAAATCACTTTATTTTTCTGATTTTGCAGCCTCTACAATCTAATTTTACAAGCC
>JAJDJJ010000062.1 GCA_030267125.1 Bacteroidales bacterium OttesenSCG-928-B11 | reverse complement strand
GCCGAATTTGGCCGGTGTCACCACCATCATGATCGGTGTCCGAAATCCTAAAAAACAGAATATCAACGATGGAGATGACATGTTAGATAAATCTGTCGAAGTCTGGGTCAATGAGTTGCGCCTATCGGGATTCAACGACAAAACCGGAGTCGCAGCATTGGCGCGTGCCCGCCTCAATTTGGCCGATGTGGGTGATATTACGTTGGCCGGTTCCTATTCAACTCCCGGTTTTGGCGGATTGGAACAATCTGTGACAGAACGACAAATGGAGACTATCTACACGATTGATTTCGCCACTAATCTCGATGGCGGAAAAATCCTGTTCCCCGAAAAATGGAACATCAAAATACCGCTTCACTACGACTATTCGATCAACATGAATATGCCGGAGTACAATCCGCTTAATCCTGATGTCAAACTGAAAGACGACCTCAAAGAATACTCTAGCAACGAACGGGATTCAATCCGCAAGATGACCACCGCAATGGTGCAACGGCAAAATGTCAATTTAATGAATGTGCGAAAAGAACGCAATTTGGACAAACCGCTCAAAATCAGACCGTGGGATATTGAAAATTTAGACTTCTCCTATTCTTATTCCGAAATAAAAAGTCGAGACGTTGACGTTGAATTCGACAATGAATATCGCCACGAAGGCCAAATTGGCTACACCTTCAACAATAACCCTAAAAATTTCCGTCCATTTTCTTCGGTGAAAGCTTTTAAATCTAAATGGTTGCAACTTATCCGGGATGTCAATTTCTATTTGTGGCCCAAAAACTTCACTTTCAGAACTTCCGTTACTCGAGAATTAAATGAGTTTAAACTCCGCCCAAAAAGCCAAGGGAACATCATCATTGACACCAGTTTTGTGAAGACTTTCGACTGGATGCGAAACTATTCTTTGAATTGGGATCTTGCGCAAGGCTTACGATTCGATTATTCGGCACAAGCATTTGCCCGGATTGATGAACCTCAAGGACTCATCGACACCCGGGAGAAAAAAGATTCAGTGTGGCGCAGTTTTGGAAGCGGCGGTCGAACCACTAGCTTCAGCCAGCGAATCAACGCCTCGTACCAAATTCCAATCAATAAAATCCCGTTATTCAACTGGATCACCGCCAACGTAAGATATTCCGGAAATTATCAATACACATCTTCGCCGCTCTCCCTTAGCTACCTCGGCGCCACAATCCAAAACTCCAATTCTATACAAGGAAGTGGAAATATCAATTTGGTAACACTTTACAATCATGTGCCTTATTTAAAAAAGGTAAACCAAGGAAATACTCGTAACGTCCCGAAAAAAACGACACCAGACAATAAAGAAAAAAACAAGAAGAAAAAAGAGAAAGAAGAGAGTGATGAAGATAGTGAAAAAAAGAAAAAAGAAGAGGATAAGGTTGGCGCGGGCAAAATCATTTTAGACGGTTCCGTTCGTTTTCTCATGATGGTGCGAAATGCCTCCGTCAGCTACACGGAAGGAAATGGGACTGTGTTGCCCGGCTATATGAACTCCTCTAATTTGTTGGGACTCTCTTTCCAAGACAAGTTCTCTCCCGGACTACCGTTCGTGTTTGGGGTTCAGCCCAATCATACCAATGATTATTTCCGGAATTACGCCGCGGAGAATAACTGGCTTTCCGATTCTATGCTCACTTCTAATTTCCAAACAAACAAAAATCAGTCGCTCAACCTCAGAGCTACCGTTGAACCTTTTAAAGATTTCAGGATCGATGTCTCCGCTATCCGTACACATACCAGAAACTATGCTGATTATTTCATGGTTAACACCAATGAAGATGGCACTAAAACAATCTCAACATACTCTGCCGACAGAACCGGAAACTTTAGCATCTCTTTCATCGGTTTGAGCACTTTCTTTGCCGATGGCGACGAAATTTTCGACCAATTTAAAGAGTATCGGAAACAGATGGCCTTTAAAGTATCGGAAACCAATACCGGAGAGACCAATACGGGAACGGTCAACCCCGAGACCGGGTTCCCTGACGGTTATAATATGCTACAGCAGGAAGTGTTGATAGCCTCTTTCCTTGCCGCTTACGGAGGAAAGAATCCGGACAACTTGGATGTTTCCACTCCATTTTTGAAAATACCACTTCCAAACTGGCGGTTAAACTACACCGGGTTCACCAAAATTCCGGCAATGAAAAAATATTTCCAGAGCCTATCGCTGCTCCATTCCTACACTTCTAACTATAACATCGGGGGATATACCACCAATATCAACTATCAAAGTGATGATAACGGAAACTCATTGGCGAAAGACGTTTTGGGTAATTTTATCCCTGCGCAAGAGATTGGACAAATTACCATTTCCGAACAATTCGGCCCGTTAGTAGGATTCGACATGACACTTCAAAATAACCTGACTTGCAGAGTTGAGTTTAAGAAACGGCGCGACGTATCGCTCAGTTTTACCAACAATCAGATCACCGAGGTGGGTTCACATGAACTGATTTTATCAGCAGGATACCGTTTCAAAGACATCACAATGGGGTTTGTTTTCTCCGGCATGAAACGTCAAGTATCCAGCGACTTGAATCTTATTTGTAGTTTCGGTATTAAAGATAACAAAACGACCTTGCGAAAACTTTCCGAAAATCCGTCCGAAGAGATTAGTCAAATCTCCTCCGGTTTGAAAAATTTCAGCATTGACATCACCGCAGATTATGAAATAAGTAGCATGGTCGGATTGATGGCTTTTTATCGCCAACAAATCAATCGACCGCATCTCAAAGGTGCTAACCAATACGATAACATGAATTTTGAATGTGGTGTAACGGTGCGCCTCATGCTCACTCAATAATCAATCGTTATTCGCTATCTTTGCAGCCCATTATTCAAACACTAAAATATAACAAGATATGAAAAAATTCAATCCTGCAAATGCCATTCAGGACCTAAGCCAATTCGGTGAATTTGGCGGTGTTAATCCATCCGTAACTGATTCCGCAACATACACTTTTTTGCATGCCAACGATATGTCGGGCACATTCAAAGGTGAGACTGCGGGCTGTTATCTTTACTCCAGGCATTGGAACCCCAGCAATAAATACCTTGCCGATGCTTTGGCGGCTATGGAAAACACTGAAGCCGGATGGGTTACGGCATCGGGAATGGCTGCAATCACTTGTGCCATCTTACAGATATGTAGCAGCGGTGATCATATCATCTCCAGTTTGACAACATACGGTGGCACTTTCGCCTTTTTGAACAACTACCTCAAAAAATTCAACATTGAAGTGGATTTTGTCAACATCTGCGATTTAGATGCTGTAAAAGCGGCAATTAGGCCCAATACGAAGATGATCTACACTGAAACCATGACGAATCCCATGCTTCAGATTTCTAATCTTCCCGAATTGTCAAAAATCACAAAAGCCAATAATCTGAAATTGGTTTGCGACAACACATTCACCCCTATGATCGTTACGCCTGCAAATTTTGGCGTAGATGTGGTGGTGTATTCCCTTACAAAATTCGTTAACGGCAAAAACGACTGTGTTGCCGGTGCAATTTGCAGTACGGAGGAGTTTATTAATAGCCTGATTGACGTAAATACCGGCACAGCAATGTTGCTGGGTCCCGCTATGGATCCGAAAGTATCTTCTTCGATTTTGAAAAATCTGGGCGATCTTCACATCCGCATGGTACAACACAGCAAAAATGCTATGTATTTAGCAAATAAATTTAAAGAACATGGCATCAAAGCCAATTATCCTGGACTTCCAGAATTTCCCGACCACGATTTATTGAAATCAATGATGAATGAACAATACGGTTTTGGCGGAATTATCTCTATTGATTTAGGAACAGAAGAAAAATCTTTCAGAGTGATGGAGTTAATGCAGGAAGAAAAAATAGGTTACTTAGCGGTAAGCTTAGGCTATTTTAAAACGTTGTTCAGTAACTCCGGAAAATCCACTTCCTCCGAAGTCCCCGAAGATTTGCAGCAAAAAATGGGCATGTCAGAAGGCCTTGTGCGTTTTTCTGTCGGCTTAGACATGGATATCGAACGTACTTTCGAGAAAATCAAAGAATGTGTTGCTCGGGTTAATGGTTAACATTTCAAAAGAGCACAAAAAAAAGAGACTGTCTTTCGGCCAGTCTCTTTTTTTTGTGCTCTTTTGAGCCTATTCGTCGTCTTTATTTTCTTCTTCGTATTTTTTGATGATTTCATTTTGAACATCAGATGGAGCAGGTTGATAGTCTGCAAATTTCATCCCGTATGATGCTCTACCGCTAGTAACAGAACTCAACGTAGTTGAATATTTGTTCATTTCTGCCAATGGAACCTTCGCTCTGATAGTTTGGAACTCCCCTTCGCTATCCATACCCATCACAACACCGCGGCGACCTTGCAAATCAGTCATCACATCACCCATTCTGTCTGAAGGCACGAAAACTTCCACATCATAAATGGGTTCCAAAATTTTGGCTCCCGCATTTTTAAATGCTTCCCTAAAAGCCTGACGACCTGCCAATTTGAATGACAATTCATTAGAATCAACCGGGTGCATTTTCCCATCGTAAATACTAACAACAATATCCCGTGCATACGAACCGGTCAATGGACCTTCTTCCATTTTTTCCATAATCCCTTTTAAGATAGCCGGCATAAAACGTGCATCAATAGCGCCACCAACGATACAGTTATTGTAAACTAATTTTCCACCCCACGGTAAATCAGTACTTTCCGTTCCGCGGATTGGATATTTGGTTTGGTTTGGCATACCTTCATAGTAAGGTTCTATCATCATGTGAACCTCGCCAAATTGTCCCGCTCCACCGGATTGTTTTTTATGGCGATACATTGCTTCCGCCGGTTTTGTAATCGTCTCACGATACGGAATCTTTGGCGCAAGATATTCAATTTCCACTTTATTCAACTTCTCTATCGTCCATTTCATCAGGTTCATTTGTTGCTCGCCTTGTCCGGATAAAATAGTCTGTTTAAGTTCTTTGGAATATTCAACAATAAACGTTTTATCAGTTTTTGCCAATTCATTCAAAACGGCACCTAATTTCTCGTCATCGGAGCTATTCTTTGCGCGAACTGCTGTTCTAAATTTCGGTTCCGGATATACGGTCGGAACAATATACTCATCACCAGATTTAGAAAGTGTAGTAGCCGTTTGCGAACCTTTTAATTTGATCGTTCCTACGATGTCACCCGCAACTGCTTTTTCAACTTTCTCTCTATTTTTCCCGGCAATACACAAAAGCTGAGAAATCCTTTCCTTGGTATTTGTATTGGCATTAATCAAGTCCATCCCTTCTGCAAATTCCCCATCATATATTTTCAGGAAAGAAACCTCACCCAAATGCTGCTCGATAGCGGTTTTGAAAACGTAAGCAATCGGTTGACCTTTCGCATCACATTTAAGAATTTTCCCTGTATTTGTTTCAACTCCTTCCACTTCATCCGGAGCGGGACAATTATCTTTAATAAATCCCATCAAGCGTTTAACACCTTGGTCCGTTTTTGAAGCAACACATAAAACCGGGAAAGTACCTCTGTTAGCAATACCCAGTTTCAATCCTCGTACAATTTCTTCTTCGGTTAATGTTCCTTCATCAAAAAATTTATCCATCAGTGCTTCATCATTTTCAGCCGCTGCTTCCACGATAGCATTGAACATCTCATCAGCCTTATCCTTCTCAGCAGCGGGAATATCTTCGATTACCACATCTCCACCACCCTGCGGAAATTTCATCAACTTCATTTGCAATAAATCGATAACAGAATCAAAACCCACACCAGCATTTACAGGATACTGTACGGGAAGCACACTCGCGCCAAAATATTGTTTCAATTGTTTAACAGTCTCATCAAAATTTGATTTTTCATGATCCAATTGATTGGCTACAAAAATGATTGGCTTGTTCATCTTCTTGGTCCAACGCCATTGTATTTCCGCACCTACATCAACACCGTTTTGTGTATTGATAACCATCAGTGCCGAATCGGCTACTCTGAGTGAGCCTATAGTCTCTCCAATGAAATCATCAAACCCCGGGCAATCGATCATATTGATCTTAACGCCTTCAAATTGCGCATACATCACTGTTGCTTGGATAGACTGTTGTCTTTCCAGCTCCAGTTCACGATAGTCTGAAATGGTATTCTTGTCATCCACGCTACCTCTTCTGCTGATTACACCTCCATGAAAAGCCATTGTCTCAGCCAAAGTGGTTTTTCCCACTCGGTTACCACCGATTATGGCAACATTTCTAATCTCTTTTGTTTGATAAATTTTCATTTTTGTTCCTAATTCTGTTATATGAATACTAACTATTTTAAATTAAATTGGCGGCAAAAATACACAAATTTTTGAATTAAAAAATACCCTTAACCGCTCTCTTTCAACAATTATAAAACAAAAAAGGGGATGTAAGAACATCCCCTCGTATTTAAAATCTATTACGATTATCGTTTGATGATTCTGAAAATAGCAGCTCTGTGTTCTTCTTTTGCTTTTTGAGGAATATTTTGAGCATTTTCAGGATCCTTAACAGTATAAGCAGCTACGGAAATTTGATTCGGATCAACGCCTTTCTCGATGAACATCTTGCGAACGGCTGCAGCTCTTCTTTGAGCCAAGTCACGATTATGCGCTTCAGAGCCTAAATCGCAAGTATAACCTTCGATCACCAATCCCAATGATTTATCTTTTTTCAAAATTTCAACAGTTCTGTTGATATTGTCATTAAAATCATTAACCTTGGGGATATCTTTATCCAAGTCAAATAAAATCTTCGTATTAGAAAGAGCTTCCGCCAATTCTCTGATATTAGCTTTTTCAGCTTCTGTCAACTCTTCATCATCTTCATAACCATCAGGGCAAGTAGGAACGATATAAACATACTCGGTGTTTTTTATGATAATAGGATCATTCGCTTTTTTCGCCATCTCGTCATAATATTTCTTTTTCATATCACGTATGCTAGGTTCATTCGTAGCACAAGGTTTGATATGAAAACCTACTTTAACACCCACTTGAAATAAGTTCCATTTTTCTCTTACGGTTTTAAAATCCGGATTTGAGCTATTTGCAGCATTATAACTTGCCAAATAATTAGACCCCATTGTTGGGTTCAATTTAATATCGCCACTTCCAGCTGTAGTAACAAAATCTTCCTTATCCTTAGGTAGGATATCCATGAATCCCACGCTTGTATAAACTCCCAAGTAAAGATCTGTTCTCCGACTCATATTAATGATATAACCGAAATCAAATTGCATATCAACAGAAAATCTCAAATCAGCGGTTGCAGATTTTCCAGAATATTCTGCCGTACCAAAATGGTTGGGCATATCCTGATACCATATGTTATAGAGAGGCTCATATCCTCGTGTAGTAATTGTTCCTTCATTATCAAACAAACTCTTACCACTAAATGGGATGAAAGCCTTTACGCCTAAACCGGCATACAATCCGTTATTGCTCTTGAAGCGGTGTTCGAATTGTGCTTGTAGCGGAATTTCGACAGCCCAAATTTTTTGTTTTTCAACAATATCATTGCTTCTGTAGTGAAGATTATAATAAAGATCCTCATTGCTGTAATTCGTATTGGCAGCAAAATCAGCATCTTCAAATCTTTCAATCACGCCACTGTTATTCAATGTCGCTTTCGTAGCATAATTACTAACGCCTACACCTAAACTTATCCCCCAATTTTTATTGAAGAAATAGGCATATTTAACTTCAAGAACAGAACCTAAAGAATAATTTGTTCTAGCCAAATCATTATCTATTCTATTAAAGATATTGTTAGTCATGGATCCACCAAGGTAAAAATTAATACGGTGTGGACAAGGTTTCTCTGTTGTCGTTGAGTCAACAGAGTCATTCGTTTCAGGATTACCAGTATCAATATTCTGTGCGAATCCGGTTAATACTGAGAAGATGAGACTGAAAATGATTAAATGTTTCTTCATGATATATAAATTTTAAATATTCATTATTAGTATTAATTCTCACGTTCAGCGGTCGAAATTGACCGCTGAACGTATCGAATTTTATTTCGCAACTACAAATTTAACTGTCTTGATTTGACCATCACTTGTCACAATCCTACCGAAGTAAGAACCTTGTGCCTTAAATCCATCGATTCTAGTGATTGCATACACTTGCGATATACGTTGTATATGCGCACCTTTAGCGTCAAAGATATCAAGAACAGCACCTTCCAATTCTTCGTCTGTCAATCCTGTTTCAACAGTAACCACTTGGTTCACTGCTGCAGGCACAGGATAAACTTTCATAGTATTTCCATTCACGAATGAAACCGCACAAGTTGTTATTTCAGTCACACGACCGGTCACAGCATCAATGTAGGTTAGATCCACTGAATAGAATCCATTCAATCCTCCAACTTCTTGGTAGTATGCACCGTTTGCACCCGGAATAGGCTCACCGTTTTTATACCATTGGAAAGTTAAGTAAGTCTGTCCCAATTCAGGATTATTATTAACCACAACCACATCTCCCCATCTTACATCAACCACTGTTGTACCATTGATATTATTGTTCAACACAGGAACTTTCAAATCAACATAATAGTCACAGCCGTCAATTTCAATAGTTACATGGTAGTTACCAGGCGTACCCGGAGCATCAAATTCAACAAAGTAACCTTGCACGTTGTGAATGATCTGTTGGTTTGTTGCGCCTAAAGACGGATAACCTTCAATAGCTACTGAGTAAGTCGTCGGGAATCCCGAAAGGATAGTAATCGGCAACACAACTTGAACCACACTTCCGTCAGCTGACACGATGGATTCGCAATCCACAACGAAAGCACTAGGAACAGATACATTAGATACCGAAACAGTTACAGCATCAACACCATTAACTGCATCGCTTGCTGCGGTACAATAAGCATCATTCAAATCCAAAATTCTATAAGTGCTTGTCACAGTAGGTTGAACATACACAACGTATGGATTTTGGTAGATATTAGCATAAGCTGTTTGCTGACCTGTTGTTATATTCTGCAACATGAAGCTGAATGGAGCAGTTCCTGTGAAAGTGATTTCCAAAGCTGCCACACCGTTGATATCGTTAGCACAGATAATTGAACCTTCTCCAGCAGAGAAGTGCGCTGTCGGCAATTCGTGTACCGTCACTGTGTGACCATTAGAGTTGGGTTTTACAACACCGTCAGCCAAATCACAACCTGAGTTTGCACCCAGCTGGTTGCTATAGCGAACAAAGTAATCGTAATTGCCAGCTGCCAAAGGATAATCGAAAGAAACCGCGCCAACACCACCAGTCACAAGTTCCGGTTGTCCGCCTTCTGCTTGGCGATACCATTGTACGATTCCATTAGTATTGCCTGTTGCATCTTGCACGCCACCCTGAATTTCAGCTATCAAATCAATTCTTTCACCTGCACAAATACTGCCATCAGGATTGGAAGTGACAACCTGTATTGTCTTCCAAGAAGGTTTAGCATTTACATTTACTGTAATTGTATTAGAAACGGCGTTATTACAAGATATTGGTCCGTCAAACGAAGCTACAACATAGAAACTGTAAGTTCCAACAGAATTCAATGTTTCTGTGTATTTAGCTGCCGTTGTGCTTCTCGGTAACCCAGAAGCGTACCAAGTATAGGTCACATTTCCATAAATAGGATTAGCATTTACCACAGTCGCATCAAATTCCACTTCACCTCCCACGCAAATATCCATTAAATTCTCGATATTAGCCACATTTATTGCTACTTGCGGTTGCGGAGCTACTACAACTGTCGCTGCGCTCGCTGACCACTCAGAAGAACAACCTAAACCATCGGTAGAAGCGATTCTCACATTGAATTTATAAGTACCCGCAGTTGTAAATTCCTGTTCGATGGAGCTATTCAATGTTCCTCCGATTTCAATACCATTTCTTGACCATTGGTAAGTATAATCATTTTCATTAGTGAAAGGCTGACCATCAATTGTTGCGATTTTAATCGTAGTTGATCCTCCAACGCACAATGTTGTCTCTTCTGCTATAACGGAAGTCACAACAGGGTTAGCATTAACCACAGGATGCACTACAGCACTTGTTGCCTGACAAATATTATCAGCGTTAATAGGAATTGCTTTTACATAAATATTATTGGTAGTTCCTGCCGGAAGATTGCTTATTGTTAGGGATTGGTTATATCCTCTCAACACATCATTCACATACCATTCGTAGTTATAAACACCTACCGGTTTCACATTCGCTGTGAAAGTTATTGGCGTACCTTGGCAAACAGTCTCGTTATCCATGGTTACATTAACAATTACAGAGGGAGTAACTCCTACAGAAACTTGGTTAGATGTTGCATCACAACCAGTATTGTCGGTTCTATTAATTGTCACCGTGAAATAATAAAGATTAGACGGAGATGTCGGATCCAAAGAGTTCAGTGTCAATGTAGGCTCATTCGTTTCTATTTGAGTAACATCACTACCTAAGCGTTTCGTCCAAGTATATGTGTAGTCAACACCGTCAACACCACCATAAACAAATGCTTGAAGTACGAGGTCTCCACCTTCACAAATTGAAGTGGGAGCAGTCAATACTACAGTAGGATCAGCTACAACATTAGCAGGAACTGTTCCTGAAGTAAATGTACAACCGGAGATCGAACTTGTTGCAACCACATAGTATTCATAACTGTCACCCAGTTGCAATTCTGATGTAGTATATTGTACAGATGTAGCATTCAAAATTGCACTATTTGCACCACCATGAACTCTATACCATTGATAAGTCAGTGTTTCACCATCCAACAATTCGTCGATCAAAGTAGCTGTCAACGTAACCGTTCCGCCTACACATACATTGCCGTTTCCAGTAATCTCAATTTCGTGTCTCGGACTTACAGTCACATTAAATTGTTCTGATTTTCCTTCGCAATCAACCCCACTCATTTTCACGTGAACGGTGTAAGCTGCGGTTACATTATAATATAATTCATCCGTCAACAATGTTTGGTGGGTTTCACCAACCAATATATTGCCGTTTTTATACCATTGGTAGCTTGGTGTCCCGAATCCGTATTGGATATCAGCTGTCAACATTGTCGTTCCTCCGTCACAAACTACATTGTCATATCCTTGAGCAACACGGATTGTAACTTCCGGATCTTTTACAATTTGCAAGTTCTCAGCATACGCAGTCGTTTCGCATCCATATTTAGACTTAACAGTCACGTAGTAAGAATATACATCAACATCAAGATTGTTCGGTATAGTATAAGTAGCATTCGTTCCCAATACTTCCGGCACTAAATTATTATGCCAAGCATATTCATATTGACCTAATCCATTCACATCATTAATACCTCCTCGTACGTGAGCCGTAAATGTTGCCACACCGCCTTCACAGATTGTCGGGTTATCCAATTCCACAGTTACAATGGGTTGACCAATTACTGTAACTTCTACAGGTTCAGAAACAACATCACATCCCGGATGTTCCGTTACAACCACATGGTATTTGTAAGAAGTTTCGCGAGCAAGGTCGCTAGAAGTATAAGTTGCATCATTTCCAACTAAACGGTTATCTCTATACCATGCGTAATTGTAATCTCCATCCGGAGCCACATTTGCAGTCAATATAACTGAACCCGTCTCACAATACTCTAAGCTGCTGTTAGCTGAAATGTGAACTGTTGGGGATGGCTTAACCGTAATTAAAACTGCATCAGAAAATTCAGATTCACAACCAGATGCAGCAAGTGTAACTTTCACCTCATATTTATAAAGTGTCAAGTCGCCATCCACCGATAGGGGTGAATCAATAAGAGTCGCCTTGTCCGCACCTTCTATTTTAACATCATTTTTATACCATGTATAAATCGCTTTACCGGCAACACCGCCACTATAATTAGCTTTCAACCTGATTTGACCACCATCACAAATTGCCGTGTATCCTGATAAAACAGAGATAGAATCCACAACAGGACGATCATAAACATTGATCATAATCATGTCGATATCATAACAATCAGAAATTGTTTGCATTACTCTCACACCAATCTCAGTATTTTCAGTAAAGTATGCGGTATACTCATTTTCCGTAGCACCAGGTATATCGGTAATAACTTCTTTATTAATGTCCGTATAGGTATAATTACCATCTTCATCATAACCCGTTTTAACGCTTTCTTTTACAAATTCGCGTGTGAACCATTGGGTTGTCATATACTTTTGGTTATAATCATCTAAATTAGCTTTCAATGTAATTACACCATTTTCACAAATTTCAGTTTCCGTAGCTGTAATATTAACAACCGGCTGTTTATGCACATACAAATGGAATTTTTCGCTCACGCTTACACATCCGTTTCCTCTGTTTACTTCAACTGTAAATTCGTATGGATTTTCACTTGCGTAGAAATATTCGGAGAAGAATTGATTGTCACCAAGTCCGTTTGCCAAATTATCTCTGTATTGAGTATGTTCAAACCATTTGTAGCTTAATGGACCTACTTCTTGTGAATCATGATTCACATTAGCAATCAAGAAAACAGCTTCGGTTTCACAAATATGATGATCGCCAGAAATCATAACTCTCGGATTCGGATAAACCGTTAATTCAAGAGATGATTTTTTATCAGATGCACATCCTGCTGCTCCTTGAGTTACTTCCACACTATATGTATAGCGTGTTTCATCATTGCCTGCCGGCATTGGAGACTCCGTAAATGTTGATCCAGTAGCACCATTTATCACAAATCCATTTTTGCGCCATGTGTAAACTTCATTTCCTGTAACTCCACCAGATATTTCAGCTGTAAGCGTAACTTGACCACCCTCACAGATTTGGGTTTCAGAAATAATAACTGTGTCTATAACCGGAATCGGAACTACATTCACAGTGATTTCCATATTTGCTCCCAAACAATCTGAATTACGTTGTTCAACGGTGAGGTAGAATTTAGCCGTATCATACAACGTGGTTGTATAAGTTAAGGATGTTTCTCCCGGCATCAAAGTGCTATCTTTATACCATTGGAGTTCTAATTGTTCTGCATTCCAATTATTAAGCGCAGCAGTCAAAGTTACTTCACCGCCAGCACAAATTTCGGATTCGCTTGCGAATATATTCACGATCGGAGCATCATTCACATAAGCATAAAATACATCACTAGCCACAGAGCATCCATTTTGACCAGAAACAACCACATGGAAGTTATAGGCGTGATCTCTGTAATCTCTTTGCATCTTGATAGTATCATTGCTCTCTACCTCTAAAATTCTATTATCTTCATACCATGTATAAGTATAAGCATCCTCATTGCCTGTAGGATCCACGTGTGCAATCAAAGTGATATTATTATCACCGGCTTCGCACACGATCGGATCGCCTTCAATCGCAACGGTCGGATTCGGCTTAACTGTAACTTCCACGCTTAATGAATCTACTAAGCCGGTTTGGCATCCACTAGCTGTTTGAGCAACAGCAACACTATAAATATAGGTTGTCAATTCAAAATCAACAGTAGCCGGAGTTTCAATTAAAGTTGCTGTGATAGCATCTGGAATACGTTGCCCATTTTTATACCAAGTATAGGTTTCTCCACCTGCAACTCCACCTGAGGTTTTAGCTTCCATTATGATTTGTCCACCTTCGCATATCTCTGTATAGTCAATTTTTATACTATCCAAAACCATCGGTTCTTCAACTTTGATTTGGATTGTATCGTAAACCAAGCAACCGGAGTGTGTTTGTTCAACAGCCACAATGAAACTAGCGCTTTCTTCAAGTGTTGTAGTATAATCAATCCTTGTGGCACCATCTATAAGGTCTGCTTCATTCCGTGTGTTTTTATACCACTGATATGTTATAAACTCCGTGTTGTAATCATTCAAATTAGCGGTCATCGTAATTTCGCCACCACCACAAATAACTGTTTCTGTGGCTGTGATATTTACAACCGGATTTTCATGTACCATTACTTCAAAAGGAGCACTCTCCACAAAACAGCCATTTCCATTAGAAACCTTTACCATAAACTCGTAGGGGTACGCACGAGCTGGCAAACGGGTTCCAAATCTATAATTGTCATTATGTCCCGACCATAACATCCCGTCCACATACCATCTAATTGTAGTTTTTTCGTGTGCAATTCCATTTGCCCATGCTGATAAAACAACGTTATTGGATGCGCTCATCGGCGGAGTTTCACATACATTGGGGTTTCCTTGTATCTCAACAAATGTCAGCGGTAGATCAATATCCACTTCTATAGAGGCGACAGCCGTGTTACATTCTGGACGTTGATACAACGCTTTCACATAATACGTGCCAGACTCACCTACCTCATATTTATTGACAAAAGTTGTGTCTTCCACATTTTCATCATCCAATCCATCTTTAAACCAAACCCATCTAAACGGAATATCATTTGAGGTTGTATAACTCAAGGCTTCCATAATTGTTGTTCCTTCAGCACAATTACCGTATGAAATTAGTTCCAAATGTGGTGTCTCATCCACGAGTAGTTCAAAAAATGCCTCATATTTTTCACAACCGTCAATGGTAACTTGCACTCCAAAAGTATTTACACCAAGTAACGTATCAGAAGCGATGAAAATATAGGATTGTGTATTTGCACCAGGTATGTACTGCCCATCGAGTGTCCATTGATATGTCAAAACGGTACCATCTTCCGTATCAGTTTGAGCATCAAGACTTACTCTATTTCCTGAACAAACCCGGTATGATCCCGGCCCGTCTGGTCCAATTATTTCAACCCACATCCCGCTATGCATTGAAGGCGTATTGCTATCTAACACACGCGCAACAAGATTTGCGTCAACTCCTTCTGCCTTGTCTACATCTTGCATTGGGGAAACAAGATAAGTGGAATTTCGAACGTCCAACGCCTCTTTCCCGTGCAACCGTTCGCTATCATCAACGTTTATCTTCGTTGATTCACTACGAACTTGGTAATTCCCTAAAGATAGAAATACCATCAAGAAAAAAATGATAAATTTTTTCATCGTTTTGATTTTAATTGTTACTATTTGTTTTTTTATACTATTTATTCGTCATAA
>JAJDJJ010000061.1 GCA_030267125.1 Bacteroidales bacterium OttesenSCG-928-B11 | reverse complement strand
ATATTCGCGGGTCTAAAACCAATACGGTGAAAAGAAAGGTAGCTATTTTAGGATCAACAGGTTCGATTGGAACTCAAGCGTTGGAGGTGATCGCCAATTTTCCAGAATTACTCGAAGTGGAGGTGCTCACCGCCAACCATAATGCCGACCGGCTGATCGAACAGGCGAAAAAACACCAACCCAATACCGTGGTGATTGCTGATGAAACGCAGTACCAAAAAGTGAAGGAGGCTCTTTGGGATGATGACATCAAGGTATTTGCCGGCGCACAGTCGCTAATTGACATTATAGAGATGGAAAGCATCGACATTGTGCTGGCGGCCATCGTGGGTGTGGCGGGACTGCAACCGGTTTACCATGCCATCGAGTGCGGCAAGCGTGTCGCGTTAGCCAACAAAGAGGCGTTGGTGGTGGCTGGCGAGCTGATGACCGCCAAAGCTGCCGAAAAAGCCGTCAATATCTATCCCGTAGATTCCGAACACTCGGCGATCTTCCAATGCCTTGCCGGTGAGTTTCACAACCCAATTGAAAAGCTAATCATCACCGCTTCCGGCGGGCCGTTCCGAGGAAAAAACACCACATTCCTGGAACAAGTAACAGTGGAAGACGCACTGCGCCATCCCAACTGGGACATGGGTGCTAAAATTACTATCGACAGCGCCACGCTGATGAACAAGGGGCTGGAAATTATTGAAGCTAAGTGGCTTTTTAATATACCACTTGAAAAAATCGAGGTGGTCGTGCATCCGCAATCAATCATCCACTCCTTGGTGATGTTTACCGACGGGTCGGTCAAGGCGCAGCTGGGACTGCCCGATATGAAGCTGCCTATTCAATATGCCCTCACCTACCCCGCCCGACAGCCCAATGACTTCAAGCGCTTCTCATTTGCCGATTTTCCGGTTTTAAACTTCGAGCAACCCGATACGGGAACGTTCCCTTGTTTGCAATTGGCGATCGAGGCCTCGAAACAGGGTGGTAATATGCCGTGCGTGCTCAATGCCGTGAATGAAGTCGCCGTGCAGCTTTTCCTTCAGAAAAAAATAAAATTTACCGATATACCAAAACTTATAGAGTATGCGTTATCAGTTGCTGATTTTTGCACCCCTAAAACGATCAACGATTATTTAGAGATCGATTGTTTTTTGGAGAGATAGAATCGAAAATCATTATAAAACAATAATTTAGAAAATATTACATGGGAGTTTTCACACAGATTGCAGGGTTAATAATCAGTTTATCATTTCTAGTATTCACACACGAATTGGGGCACTATATGTTTGCCCGCATATTTAAAACCAGGGTCGACAAGTTTTATCTCTTTTTCAATCCCGGTTTTTCACTGATCCGGATGAAGCGTTTCAACGGCAGATCCCATTTCAGCTTCTTCTCCAAAGAAGCGCCGGCTTCGTGGGCAGAACATCCCGAAAAAACCGAATGGGGATTGGGTTGGTTGCCTTTGGGCGGCTACTGTTCCATCAATGGCATGGTAGATGAAACGACTTCGGCAGACGAGCTTCCTTCCGAACCTCAGTCTTACGAATTTCGCGCCAAACCGGCTTGGCAACGTTTCTTCATCATTGTGGGCGGCGTTTTGACGAACTTCATCTCCGCCATCGTTATATATGCCGCTATTTTGTTCATTTGGGGCAAAGAGGAGATTCCGCTCAGCAACGCTACCTTCGGTTTGCAATTTTCCGATGTTGCGCTGAGTGCCGGTTTTGAGGACGGTGATAAAATCGTCTCTGTTGATGGTAAAACCACCGAAAAGATGTCAGATCTCGTTATGATGATGTTGTTAGATGACACAAAAGAAGTGACCGTGAACCGTAACGGCGAACTGATCGAAATCCCCATCCCCAGTGATTTTGACCAACAGGTGCTGGCATCTGGCGATAATACATTTATCACATACAACTTCCCATTTGTTATTGCCGAGATTTCAAATAGCACACCGGCAAGCAATGCGGGTTTGGAGACTGGCGACAGCATCGTGAGCATCAATGGCAATACCTACATCTCCTTTTTCGGTTTTCAACGAGAGCTACGAACAAACAAGAACCAAGAGGTTACCTTGGAACTATACCGCAATCATCGGCGAATTGAAAAAACAGTGCAATTAGACGACAGCGGACTTTTAGGTGTACGTCCCAAAGGACCGTTCGATCTCCTTCCCACTGAAAAAATAGAGTACTCCTTTTTCGCATCCATTCCGGCTGGTATCCAAACCGGTGTAGGTCAACTGAAGAATTACGTCAAACAGTTCAAATTGATAGCCACTAAAGAAGGCGTTAAACAGTTGGGCGGTTTCGGCACTATCGGTAGCATTTTCCCGAAAACCTGGAATTGGGAAATGTTCTGGGGAATGACAGCATTTTTAGCTATCATATTAGCTTTTATGAATATACTGCCTATTCCCGCATTAGACGGTGGTTATATCCTCTTTATCTTAGTCGAAATGATTACCCGGAGAAAACCCAGCGATAAGTTCATCGGCTACGCCAATATGATCGGCCTCTCCTTACTCATCATCCTTGTCTTGTACGCAAATGGTATGGACATCTTGCGATGGATCGGGAAATAAAAGAGGTGGCAATGATTTACCGAACGACATCTCCTACGGAGAGCTGTTATGTGATAATCTAAAATGATAAATTTTAATAATTTACATTCTGACGGGCTCTTACTTTGAGTTGAATTTGAAAATCACGTCACCGCCGCTCTCTTTCCAGTTGGAAGAAGCGGTGAGTTCGAGAAAGAGGAATTTAAATATCTCATATTCTAAACGAAAAGTTGTGTTAGAAGCATTTTCATCTTCGGTGGCACCGATGTGTTGCTCGTAACTCAAGAAAATATTATTGGTGATGTATTTGCCGATATTCAGCGACATATCCTTGAATGAGCCGTTGCTTTTAAGCTCGATATAATCCACATTCAACAATTTACCAAAGACTTTCGTAAGCTCGGAAGAGACTAACGAAGATGCCGCGCTTTGCGCCAATCCCACCGCATCCATGCCGGAAGAGAGCGTCTGCGACTGGTTAGAGGTGAGTGCGTCCATGCTCATTCCAAAGAGGACGTAAGAGACAGCATCGCCCTCACTAATGTTTGCCCCGTCAACGGAAAAGGCCAGTTCCGGTTTATTCAGGTCACCGGAGATGTTGAGCTTCAGTTCCTTTTTATTGCGCTCGGGATCCCGGAAAATGTAAGATGCCTCTAAGTTCAGCAGTGGGTTCAGTTCTTCGCCGCCTTGGAATACCACACTTCCGCTTTTGATCAGGAAGGTCTTGTTCATGAGCACATACTGACCGCGCACAATGTCAATGTTGCCAAAGATTTCAAAAAACGAATGATGCTTGATAAGGTCCACATCTCCCGAAAGTTCAATTCGCATGTCATCGTTTTTAATCCACATATTTCGCGGTATTATCACTTTAATATCGCCATGGAGATTATCCATAAAAGATAAATCCCGTGTCGCCGGAGCAATGGTATCCGACTCGGTTTTTATTGGCGATACAGTCACTACGGCACTGCTATCTATCTTGTTTTTTTCCAGCTCCCGCACTAACAGCGGCTTAGAAAGCGACGGCGTGCCGGTTTCTCCAAACAGCGCCATCAAAGCCGGCAGGTAGACTTGCGTTTCGGGAATGGTTATGTTACCGGAGAAATAGACGCTATCGCTTTCAGAATGAAGCGTGATGTCGCCATCCAACTCGGCATTATATTGTTTATGATTGATGGGGCGGAATTTGTCAAAATCGATGGTGATATTGGCTTCTGTCAACTCGCCGCTCATCAGTGATTTGTTGAACAGCACCTCGCCCTTGGCATTCATCATCCCGACACGGCGACTCAGCAGGTGTTTGTCAAAACTTTCAATATAGAGCGTGTCAATACTCGCCTTATCGGTTTCAATATTGATATTGACGTTAATATTCTGGTAATTAATTCCGTAGAGATCTGAACGGAAACTGCCATCGGGGATCCGGAGAAAGCCGTTGATTTGTGGATCTCCGAAAGTCCCTGCAAGCTCAACACGGCTACTGATCTTCCCATCCGCTTGGTCGATTGGGAGCAACATGCGGACGATGGCAAGAGGCAGATCCGTGATGAATGCCATCACCGAAACGGAGTCCTCGTCTTGCGGAACCACTTCAAATTGCAGGCTGTCCAAGGCTATGTGTGCCGGCATCTCCCCCGCGATATAAACCTTTCCGCTATCTTCCGGCACCAACGAAAAGAGTGCCTGGAGCTGCTCATCCCTGTAATACACCCGTCCATTTAAACTATCAATCCGGTACTCTTCAAATGCCGCACTGTCAACATAAATATACCCTTGTATTTCTGGATTACGGGCTTCACCGGTCATGGATAGATTTGCGTTGAGATTACCGGTTATATTTTGCTGCATACCTGCAAGTTTCAGTACTTCAGGAATATTCAATTGCTCTATTACGACTTTGAAGTCCTGCTCTCCGTTCCGATCTACAACACCTCCTATTTCAATGCTTTGCTTACGATCTTCCGCATTGAACAATTTGAATTTATCGATAGCGTAACGAGTTGATGTTAAAGAAATTGTTGTTGAATCATCCTGTTTTACCCAACTATAATCATAATATGAAAAGCCAAGACTTGGAATGACAGCCGATATGGTATCAGCGAGTTTGGCACTTCCGCACAAATTGAGGTTGATCTCTTTGCCTAAGAGTTCCAAATCCGCGGTATAATTTGTTAAATCGGTAGATAAATCAACCAGAAGCGTATCAAAGGTGAAACCGGCAGCGGTGATACTACGGGCTCTAACATCCCCGTCTATATTGACCTTGTTTTTTACTAAAGATGCTATCGCATTGACATCTAAAGAATCTAAATGATAGTCCTCAAACCTTGTATGACCTGCACGCAGTATCATGTCGGCATACAAGCTATCCGGCGCTCCACTCAAATGACCATCGAATAGCAGAGAAGACGACAGTCCGTCCAACACGTCTATATTCAGAAATGATTTAAGCTTGTCCAGACTATCAATGCGAGCATATAATTTCAGATCCGACTGTCCTACAAGGCTGTAGTTTCCATTTGCGGTTATGCGAGCATCCAGCGCTTTTACCACTAATTCGTTGACAGTTACATTTCTTTTGGCATAATCAATATCGGTTTGAATCGAATCAATAACCAGCCCAAAAAGGTGTGACGGCGTGACTTGCAGGTCGGCGACAGCCTGAAGGGTTTTGTAGTCGAATCCGGAGCCGACAGCCTGAAGCATTAAATTAACATTCCCTTCAAAATTTTTATCATTCAGTAAGATAGCAGGATTGAAATTCCTCGTCTCCGCAGCAAGCTGATAGTGCGGCCGTTTCCCTAATAAATCCGTCACTTTCGGAAGCAGTGTAATCTCACCGAAATCACCCGAACCAAAAAGTGAAGCGTCAATATCGCCTCTATTATAATATGCATCCAAATCGATATTTTCAAACTTGCAATCCATCATTTCTGAGTTGAAAAGATGGAGTTGCAATTTGGCGTCAATATTTTCGGGAGAGATACCGCTTCCTTTTGCCATCAAGTTGCCGTTAATGACATAACCCATCTCCGGATTATCAAGCCAGTATGCCGCATCTATGTTGTTCATCTGTAATTTGATATCATATCCGGGAATAATAATCTGTGCACTATCTGCCAACAGCGCATCCAATAGTTTATCACTATTAAATTGTAAAAACAGACCATTTCCATATTCTGTTATCTGTATTTCGCCATCAATTCTACTCTTCGCCATGCTAAAGGAAAGCGAGAGTTGCGGCCGGGCTTTTGTGGAGACATCAGGAAGAATCCATGCAAATTCGTCCAAAACAATTGGTTTCGTCCGTAAATTAACAAACGACTTTTCTTGTAAATCAAAATAGAGCAATCCTTCCAAGTCAATCTGGTTTTGCGCTGTCTGCAAAGTGAAAGCGGAAATCTCGATCTTTTCCATATTGCCGTTAACTTTCAATGCCAGCTTATTCAATGCCACATCCGGAGCCTGTGCTTTAAAACTGAATTGTTCAACTTCACCGCTATATTCTCCCGCATCATACAAACCGGAAATAACTAAGTTTAAATCACTTATAATTGAAGGCATCACGCTATCCTTGGCACAGATAGAAATGGCGGCGTTCGAAAGGGATAGCTGCCCCAAAGAGATCAGCCAATCGAAAGAGGTCGTTGTTGTATCTTCGGGTGTTGATTTAACCAAATGCTGGAAATTCCATGTAGAATCGACATATTGTTTTAAAAAAAGGCAAGGGTTATCAATGTCAATCTTTTCTATTTCAATCTTCTTGTCCAGCAATGGAGTGAGTTTATATGCTAAACGAATGGCAGGGATATAGGCGACCGTATCCCCGTCTTCGGTAAGCAGCAACAAATCTATCAACTCCAAATGTGTGAAATAATTCCCGCTGATCTTGCCCACCGACAACGAGGCAGTCAATATTTTATTAGCTTGGTTTTCAGCAATTTTAGAGACCATTCGCTTTCCAAACGGCAATTGAATGAAGAGCAATGCCAAAGCGATGATCAGGAGCAATCCCCCGATTATCCAAGCTGTGGTTTTCACTATTTTTTTTGGCACTTTCATTACAATAACTCAATAAGACCTATCAATTTATCATTTCTTCACTCATTAGAATGCCTGTCCCACGCTCAAAACAAACCGAACAGTTTTGTTTTTACTGGCAACAGGAACACCGATATCGACTCTAATCGGACCAATGGGTGTATTGACACGAATACCACCACCAACCGTATACTCTAAATTTTTCAACTCATAATGCGTGCTTTCCCACCATACATTACCAAAGTCGGTGAAAGCAGCTAACTCTATACGCCAAAAGAGGTGGCGCCGCACTTCAAAATTCATCTCGATGATACTTTTCCCACCGGTAGGTCGACCATTAGCATCCATAGGCCCTAATGCGGAACGTTTCCATCCGCGGTTGGAACTACTTCCTCCGGAGTAAAAAAGGTCTTCCACCGGCACATTATCAGTCGTGAAGATCGCACCGCCCATTCCACGGATCGCGAATACAAACTTCCTGACTTTAAAATACTTTCTGACGTCAAGCCAATATTTGAAATAGTTGTGTTCTCCACCGAAAATATAGCCATTCAATTTGCTGCCCAACGTTATCGTCCATCCTTTCTCAGGCGAAGTAATTGGGTTGGCATTGTTGAATGTGAAGGAGCCGGACAGACCTGATTTGCTGTAAAAATCGGCAGCCACCTCGCTGCTATTTCCGGAGGAAGCACTACTATAGTCGGTTTGATCCTTCACCCGTTCGAAATAATAGGTAAGCGCCATGCTGAAGTACCGGTTGAACGAATAGGTAACGGGAATATTCACCCCAAATCGCTGGATTACGTAAGCCGGATCGTCAATCATTTCTATGTACGGGTTGACTGAAAGCGATAATTTACGCACAAAAAAGCGAGGTTCGGTCCACGCAAAGCTGACATGATACGGATAAATAGATGAATGTTTCACGAAGAAATTCAGCCTACTGGTGCCACCAAAAAGCCCGCGATAAGTCACATCGGCATAAGCGCGGAATTTATCTTCCGTCCCATAACCGATAGCGAATTTCGATTGCCAGCGCGGAATTTCCTGGATAGTGATTCTAATCGGGACAGGATTAGCCTTGGTTTTAAAATTGGTTTGCGGTGAAATCGAAACGATTCTAAAATTCTGCAAATCATAAATTTGCCCCCGCGTTTTCTCCAAAGCCAGTTTGGAATAACGCTCTCCGCTATTGAAGGTTAATTGCTTACGGATAAAAGACTCCTTCGTATATCCATTTCCTAATATGGTGACATCGCCAAATTGGGAAATTTTATTGGGTGAAACCGTATAGGTGATGCTTACGGTATTCGCCTGTTCATCAAGTGCTAAATCGAAGGTGGTGTTTACGTAGACAAAGCCCCTGTTTTGATACATCTCGTTGATCAAGCCTATATCGTTATGTAAATCATTTTCGTTAAATCTTTTATTCTTTTGCAAAGCGAAATTTTTCAACAGCCTGTTTTTCAGCCTGTTTTTGCGATCATCCGTTAAGGTATCCAAAAAGACAAAACGGATGCTGTCTACCTTCACAAACGATTTTTCTTCGATAAGAATCTGAATATCTACCCGTTTTTTCTTTTTCCTCTCTTTCAGTATCAAAGTATCTATAGAGGTCTCTGCATAGAGAAAGCCTTCGATTTGATAGAAGTTGCGAAGTTTATCCAATTCATAATCAATTAATTCCTTATTATATACCGATGCCTCTTTTTTCTTCACGATCCGTTGGTACGCATTGGCCGAACTGATCGTCAGCTGATCAGCCAAGGTTTCTTTATCGAACGCCTTATTACCTTTGAATTTGATTTTCCGGATCTCATAATTTTCTTGCGAGAATACAGCCAAATGAACCAATAACAGACTGAGGAACAGAATGTTTCTATAAAGTATAGAAATCGGAAACATAGATGGTCGCATTCTCTTCAAATCTATTAATATTTAAAGAATTATTTTATCACAACGAACTTGCAAAGGAGTTACAAATCAGATTTTCAGAGAAATACGATTAAATTACAAGTACTAACTTCAATGGTTTGATTCCGGGGTATTAACTCTCTCCCACTTTCGGAACCAACTTCTAATTCTCAAACCAATAACACCGAAAATAGCTTCCTTGAAAATCCCGGAGCTCATTTTGGATGTTCCCTCTGTGCGGTCTTTGAAAATGATCGGCACTTCTACTATTTTATATTTCAATTTATGCATATTGAATTTCATCTCGATTTGAAATCCGTAGCCTATATGGTGTATTTTTTCGAAGTCGATGGTTTTGAGGGCGGAAACGCGATAGCATTTGAAGCCGGCGGTGGTGTCCATCACCGGAATATTTAGCATTATCCGCACGTACATCGAGCCATAATAAGACATCAACAATCGCGACATTGGCCAATTCAGCACATTAACTCCCTGGCAGTAGCGCGATCCGATTGCCAGATCGGCATTATCCTTTACGCAAGCCGAATAAAGCCTCTCTAAGTCTTCGGGATTATGCGAAAAATCAGCATCCATCTCAAAAAGGAAATCATAGTTTCGGTCTATTGCCCATTTGAATCCGTGAATGTAAGCGGTACCTAATCCTAATTTACCGGATCGTTCCTCCAGAAATAACTTTTCGGGAAATTTGCTCATCAAATGCCTTACAATGCCGGCAGTGCCATCGGGAGATCCGTCGTCGATAACTAAGATATCGGTATCGAAAACCGAGAATGTTTTTTCAATAATTTTTTCAATATTCTCTTTTTCGTTGTAGGTGGGAATAATTACTAATTTTTTGTTTTCCATCTATTTAATTACGTTGTAAGATTATAAAAACCGGCAAATGGTCGCTGTAGCCACCTTGATAGGCGCCACCGGCATACGTCCGGTAAGGATATCCAGTGAAAGATCCAGTCTTGGTTAGCAGGAAGTTGGCTCTAAAGATTTCCATACTTTTGTATTTATAGCCCGTTTTCGCATTCAATAATCCGTTGGAAATGATAATCATGTCGATCAGTTCCCACGTGTCGCGATAAGCATACGATCCTAACCCGTCGCGATAGGGTTGCCACATGGGGTTGAATAACTCCCTTTCGCCCACATCTTTCGCTTTTCCTTTTGCGCCAAGATGCTCAACAAGGCTTTTTGCATTGGGATTGTCGTTCAAGTCACCCATAATTATCACTTTCGCATTGGGATTCGCATTCATCAGGGAATCGGATATCTGTTTGCTGAGTTGGGCAGCAGCATTACGCATAGGCATACTTCTCTTCTCTCCCCCACTCTTCGACGGCCAGTGATTCACTATGACATGTAATGTGTCGGTCATATCCAAAATCCCAGTTACCAACAGCTGGTCACGCGTCCTGAATGATGTGTCCGCGGGATAGTTAAGTCTGAAAGCCTTTTGTCCGATCACCCGAAAACGATCTTTACGGTAAATCAATCCCACATCCACACCGCGGCGGTCAGGGGAATCGTGATGAGCAACACCAAAATTCATCGGTCTCAACAAATCTGTATTAGTAAGATCTTCCATCACTCGGCGATTTTCGATCTCGGAAAGCCCCAATATCGCCACTCCGCCATGTTCCTTTGCAATTGCGGCAATCACTTTGGATAGATTTTGCAACTTCCGTTCATATCGCTCCGGTGTCCATTGATAATCGCCTTCCGGCAAAAATTGCTCATCGTTGATATTCGGATCATTCTCCGTATCAAATAGATTTTCAACATTATAAAAACCAATTACTGCAATTTTGTGCTCCTGCACCTGGGATTGCAACAATGGGAAGCTCAACAGAAAAGCAATGGTTAGCAGTACTATTTTATTTTTCATTTCCTTGAATTAAAGGTGAGCAAAAATACAAAATTTTATCTTGAGAATACAACATAATTTTTCGCACATGGTTCACGCTAATTACTCCATTTGCATAAATACACGGACAGATTTAGCGGAACAGATCTCAAACAATTTATTCCGCTTTTCTGTCGTACACCGACAATATCAAATGGGTTGTTTCTTTCAATATGGGAAAAAGCACGTCACAAGAATCGGCATGCAGGGCTTTAGCCGACAACTCCCTCAGTTTATCCCACTGTTTTTCGTATTTGATGTTTGAAAGGAATTTATCTATACAAGATAAAATCATGAAACGGCGATAACTAACGTTCAAGCTGTCCTCGCATGGACCCGAAAAAATGTCTGACCGTTTTGACTGACTGCCAAAGGCTTCTCGAAACAAGATGTTAAAAACATCATCCTTGCTCATTTGATCAAATTCGCCCATAGTACTTATCATTTTTCATAAAACTGAGCGCAAACATATACCAAATTTTAACACAATCCACGACTATTCACTATTTTTTTGAATCGCTAAAACTTTTTAACTTTACCAGCGTTAAGATAGGGGTCAGATTTAAACTGCCGACTAATACCATGAATTACGCACGGAGAAGCCAAGAGTTAAAAAAACGTTTTTCGTTATCACAACGAGTTGATTTACAAGACAGTGGTATTGAAATTCATCCGTGTGTTTTTCATACCACCAAACCCAATACCGCAATATTAACTTTTCAAAAAGAATTGCCCATCTCCGATTTCTGCCAAATCACCGACGATCGCATTGAGGAGAACTCTTCTTTCAACTATTTTATTTTCAGAAGCAAAGATAGTTTGAAAAGCGATAACGCCATTTTACTGCTGCATGGATTAAACGAACGGAAGTGGGATAAATATTTGGTTTGGGCTGAATATCTGACGTTACAAACCGGACGGCCCGTCGTTCTTTTCCCTATCGCTTTCCACATGAATCGATCTCCGGATAGCTGGTTTAATCCTCGGCAAATAATGCCTTGGCTTTCAAGAAGAAAAGAGGATTTAGGCGAAGTAAATAACAGCTCGTTTGCCAATTTGGCTTTGAGTTCGCGGTTATCAAACAATCCTTTCCGATTTTATGTCTCGGGAAAAGAGACGATCTACAATCTATGCCAATTTGTTTCAGAAATACAAAAAGGAGAGCATGTTTATTTTAAAGCAAATACAAAAATCGACATTTTCGCATATTCAATTGGAGCGCTACTTGCCCAAGTGATTCTATTAGCGAATCCACAAAAACTGTTTTCTGAGACAAAGCTCTTCATGTTTTGCGGCGGTTCCATCTTTAATGAGATGAATGGTAATGCGAAAGATATCATGGATCAGCATGCGTACGACAAAATGCACGGCTATTTCATTTCGGATTTTATTGCAAACAAAGAGCTTCCTTCTGCATTCCAAGATGATGAAATCGACAAGGCTTTCAAAATGATGATACGACAAGATGTTTGCAAAGAAGAACGCGAGAACTTTTTTTCAAAAGCATGTCACCGGATAAAAGCCATTTCATTAAAACAAGACATTGTAATGCCTACGTATGGCATTATCAAAGCATTAGGAAAAGCCTCCTCCAAAATTTTGAGTGAATTGGACTTCCCGTTTCCCTATTCTCACCAATGCCCTTTTCCCGCAACCAGCACTTCTGCCGACATCGATCGAAACTTCAAATCGATCTTTAACACCGCCTCTGATTTTTTTAAGATTTATTAAGATTTAGGGTTGCTATATTTTATTTACATTTGTCAGCTAATAATTTTGCAATGCACGACCCAAACCTTGTTATAGATTCCTCAATGGTGCGAGATGAGCAGATTGTTCATCTCAATTATTGGAATACAGGGTATTTAAGGGGAAATGTCAAATCGATAAAAACCTCACACTTCCAAACATGCGTGCTGGATGGCAATATCGAATTTTCCATTTTACTCCACTCATTCTTAATCTACTACAATCACTCAGGCCATATTGAATACGCATTGAGTTTAGATCAAGACAACGATGTTTTATGGGAATATCATTACACCTGGGATTTGCACAAAAAATTATTACGTTGCAAATGTTTAAACCCGGATAAAAAAATCGCGGAATTTTACTCCTACCACTTCAATGATGCCGACGAAATGGTTTACCGACGTTGCTATATGCCAAATGGAAAGCTGCTTTGGGAAAAACTCACCGATGGGATCACACAAAAAAATGATCTACTGTATCGTGTCGAACATGTTTTCAATGAGTTGGGAGAAGAATTAGAACGGCATGAAACTTCCCGCGGAGGAGCAACTCTCTCACAATCCTTTCAATACAAGCACGACCATCATCAAAACTGGATCAAGAAGATCGAATACACTAAACCTCTCCATAACATTACTGCCATAACTAAAAGACTTATTGAATACTATGATGAATGACAAACAAAAAACCGGAAAATTAGGCGAAGATTTGGCTTCCGACCATCTTGTTAAACAACAATTTACAATCTTAGAGAAAAACTGGAGATACGGTCATCTGGAGATCGATATCATTGCCCAAAATCAAAAAAAGATCGTTTTTTGCGAAGTAAAAACTCGAAGCTCGAATAAGGTATTGCCGCCGGAACTAGCTGTCACACTGCAAAAACAGCGGAATCTGATTAAAGCAGCCAATCATTATCTTGTCACCAAGCAAATACAAAAAGAGGCGCGGTTCGACATCATTTCCATTCTCATAAATGGAAGCAGCTATCAACTCAATCACATCGAGGATGCTTTTATGCCCCGCTGGTGAGTTTTTCCCGCCATGGCATAGCTAAATCCTCACGACCCATGTTTACATAAACATTAATAATATTCCGCATAATAGCTTGGTTGTCAGGAGTAATCGCATGTGCTTGCATCAAATATTCGATGGCGCGGTTGAAATCACCTTTGACGGCATAAGCAACACCCAAATTTTCTAAGGCACTATAATAATCGGGATCAATGGCTAATGCTTTGTTAAGATAAACTATGGCGCTATCCAAATTGCGCAGCCCCATGCCGAAAATCTTGCCTTTCAAATTGTATGCGTACGTCGTTGGAGGGTTATCTCTTAAAAACGCATCCACCATAATCATAGCTTCTCGCGCATTTCCATCATCCAGCAGTTTATTCGCATCATCTAACTGTGCGGATTGTATTTTCAATAAAGCTATTTCAGCATTACTAGCAGCACTCTTGTCCTCGGGTTTTATGATCGCCGCATTGCGGTAATATTGATAAGCCAAATCATAGTGTTCCAGAAAATAACATGTTTCACCCAACAAAAGATTACCATAATAAGATGTTTTATCCAAGGTCACCGCTTTGCGCAAATACTTCTCCGCATTCTTCAAATCCGCCGATTTCTTCTCTTTTTTATACTTCTCCAAATAACTCCCTCCCGCTGACACATTGCATTTTATACTATTATCCGAAACCAATACATCGGTTGTGAAAAGAGTGAAATCATTTTGCCAAACCAAATTCCTTGATATCGTTTTGCCGGTATAAAACAGCAACAAAACCCCAAAAATGACCGGTGATAATAATTTAATCTTTTGCACAGCCAATAATTTCCGGAGAAAAAAAGCCAGTATGATCGTAAAGCCCAACAAAGGCGTAAATAAAAAACGTTCATTCATGAAAGTTCCAATATTGATAAAAAGATTGGATACAATGGAAAACGTGATGATGAAAAAGAGAATGCCAAACGCAATGACATCTTTAGATTTCAGCTTCTTCACTGCGTAAATGACGATGAACAAAAAGAAAACGGTTAAAATTAACACTATTGGATTACCGAACGACGTGATCTCTATTTGCATAGGATAATAATCATGTGTCAAAGGATGCGGAAAAAAGAGGAGTTTCAAGTAAATACCCCATGTAAAGATCACCGTGGCAATACGTTGAAGAGTTGTGCTTTCCAAAAATGGATCATTCAAAATGGTGTTTGTAGTATCTTCGGGCATGAAACCGCCCAGTGCCATGTATCGCACCACCAAAAATACAGCAGCGGCAATAATAGAAGGGATTAACGTAAGTATCCAGTCAGATTTTCGCTTTTTCCCTTGTGAAAAATAGATGACTAACGGAATAATGGCAATGAAGGTAATGGCATTTTCTTTGGCAAAAATGCCGAAAAGCATGGCGAAAAAACTTAGCGCCAAGTATATCCACTTTCGATTCTCCATATATTTGATCACACAGAAAATCGTTGCAACACCTCCGAGCATCGACAAAATTTCATCACGTCCTTTAATATTTGCAACCGCCTCCGTATGAAGCGGATGCAATGCAAACAACAAGGTTGCCACAAAAGGAATTGAAAAGTACCATTTGCCATTTTCATCCATCGGAAAAATCTTTGCCAATACAATATATAATAGCAAACAGAGTAGAATAAAAAACAGAATATTGCCTAAATGGCTGATAAATGGCAGTTTAGTATCGATAAAGAGTTGTTCATTTTTAGGATCTTTGCCAAGCCCCACTTGATCATGGATTTTCTTTCCAAATAATTCATATTCAACAATAAATGTAAGTTGCGCAAGTGGACGATAGCGACCACCTGCAACCAAGTTATCATTTCCCCCAAAATATCCTGAAAATCCGTCGCAGGTCATCACCTCTTTCACCCCGTCAAAACCAGCTAACGTATAGTCATTGTGAAAAATAACCAAGCGATCATCTAAAGCGTAATCCAACTTCAACGTATTGGCATAAGCTAAGATAACAGCAAGAGAGATGATTATCGGTGGTAGGAATTTTTTACTCATGGATAGCTTTTCTGATTTTCAGCAATTTTTGCAGTAAAGAATCTAATTGATTAAGTGGCAGCATATTTGCACCGTCAGACAAAGCATTTTTCGGATCCGGGTGTGTTTCGATAAAAAGCCCGTCGAACCC
>JAJDJJ010000060.1 GCA_030267125.1 Bacteroidales bacterium OttesenSCG-928-B11 | reverse complement strand
TTTTGTATATATTGTGGATTATCGTTTTTCTTAAAAAACGTAAGGAACTAGATTATAAATATTTTGCTCAAGCTTCTACAGAACAGAGTTATCTTTACCAGCTTTTGAATGGAATGCAAGATATAAAACTTAATAATTGCGAAAAACAAAAACGTTGGGAGTGGGAAAATATTCAGGCTAAACTATTTAAAATCAACGTAAAAGGGTTGGCTTTAAGTCAATATCAGCAGATGGGAGGCTTTTTTATAGATCAAAGCAAAAATATTATTATCTCTTTTTTTGCTGCACAAGCTGTAATTACAGGTAATATGACATTGGGGATGATGATGGCAGTCCAATATATTATAGGACAGCTTAATGCACCGATAGGTCAATTGATTGGATTCGTGCAATCTGCTCAAGATGCAAAAATCAGCTTGGAAAGGTTGGGCGAAATTCATAATCGAAAAGATGAAAATGATCCAGACGAAAAAAAAATTACATTATTGCCAAAGACAAGGAATATTTCCATTCAAAATCTCTCCTTTTACTATGAAGGAACACATAATGAAATGGTATTAGATAATATCAACTTGGATATCCCAAGTGGGAAAGTTACAGCAATTGTGGGAATGAGCGGTAGCGGAAAAACAACATTAGTGAAATTAATGCTTGGTTTTTATCCACCAATCAAGGGCGAAATAAAAATAGGTGAATATAATTTACAAAATATAGATACTCAGTTGTGGAGAGAGCATTGTGGTTCTGTTATGCAGGAAGGATTCATATTTTCGGACACTATAGCCCGTAATATTGCTGTGAGCGATGACGTTGTAGACACTTCACGATTGCTTCATGCTAGCAAAGTTGCAAATATTCAAGATATGATAGAGAAACTACCATTGGGCTATAATACCAAAATAGGACAAGAAGGTCAAGGAATTAGTCAAGGTCAAAAGCAACGTGTATTTATAGCCCGATCTGTTTACAAGGATCCAGAGTACATTTTTTTCGATGAAGCTACAAACTCCTTGGATGCCAACAATGAAAAAGTAATCATGGAAAACCTACAGCAGTTCTTTAAGGGTAAGACAGTAGTAATTGTTGCTCATCGTCTCAGTACGGTCAAAAATGCAGACCAGATTGTGGTACTTAGCCAAGGTAGAATTACTGAAGTCGGTACCCATCAGGAATTGACAGCGAAACGAGGAGAGTATTATGAATTGGTAAAGAATCAATTGGAGTTGGGAAACTAATGTTTAAACTTTATAGGAAATATGAAATGAGTATGCACAGATAAAATATGAAATACGATAAACCTGAAAATATAGAACTACGTAGTGAGGAAGTGCAAGAAATTCTTGGTCGTCCACCTAGATGGATTATTCGTTGGGGCATTACGGTAATATTCATCATTGTGATAGGGCTTCTAATAGGCAGTTACTTCTTCAAATATCCCGATATTCTACAAGCGACCATCACGGTGACCACCGAGAACCTGCCCGCAGGGGTGACAGCGAAAAGCTCCGGGCGCATCGACTCCATCTTTGTGCGGGAGAAAGAGGCGGTGAAAGAGGGCGACATCTTGGCACTAATAGAGAATCCCGCCAAGCTGGGGGATGTGCTGCTGCTGAAAGAGAATTTAAGAAACTACTCTTTTGCTGATAGTATATACAGGGAACAATTACCCGCTAATCTACAGTTGGGCGACATCCAACAGGGTTACCTCTCCTTCCTGAAAGCCCACGAGGATCTGCGCTATTTCTTGGAGGCGGATTACCACCGGAAGAAGATCGCCGGTATCCGGAAACAGATCGCCACGCAGCGGGTGATCATGCGGAAGACGGAAAACCAGTTGAATCTCACCGCCAAACAGTTAGCCGGGGCGCGGCAACTCTTCTCGATGGACTCCTCGCTCTTCGCCAAGAAAATGCTCTCCGCCTCCGAGTTTGAGAACTCCCGAAACAGTTTTATCCAACATCTACAATCCTACGAATCTGCCTTGCTAAGCATCGACAACCAGCAGATGAGCATACTGCAATCGGAACAGTCGATCTTCGATTTGGAACAACAACTCGTGGAACAACGCAACAACCTGAAACTGTCACTATCCACCGCCTACGACCAGCTGCAAACCCTCATCAAGAATTGGGAACAGACCTATCTGTTAGTCAGTCCTTGCAGCGGGATCGCCACGTTCACCAAATATTGGAAGAAGAACCAGAATGTGAACGGCGGGGAGGTCTTAGTCACTATCGTACCCAAAGAAGAGACTCAGATCGTCGGCAAGATCCTACTCCCCCCGCAAGGCGCAGGCAAAGTGAAGGAGGGACAGACGGTGAACGTGAAGTTCGAAAGCTACCCGCACACGGAGTACGGTATGGTACGGGTACAGATCCGCAATATCTCCTTAGTGCCGATACAGGTGAACGAGGAGAGCAAAGCCTTCCTCTTGGAGGTCACCTTCCCCGAAAAACTCCTCACCAACTACGGTAAAGAGTTAGCGTTCAGCCAAGAGATGACCGGCACCGCGGAGATCATCACAGAGGATCTGCGGTTGTTGGATAAGTTTATTAATCCGATCAAAGCCGTCTTGAAACGATGATAAAGATGCAACACGGATTTAACGGATTTAACGGATTAACACGGATTTTTTTAATTATTAAATCCGTGAAAATCCGTCTGATCCGTCTGATCCGTGTTGCCATCTTCGTGTTTCTATCCACCCCGCTGGCAGCCCAAACGACTTTATCCCTTGACTCCTGTATCATCCTCGCACAGAGCCAATCCGCCGAGGCGAAGCATGCGTTGCATAATTATCAGATAGCTAATTACGACTACAAGATCTACCGGAAGTCGCTGTTGCCGCAGATCGCGTTGTCGGGAGAGTTGCCGATGTTTAACCGGAGCATCTCGAAAATCACGATGCCGGACGGCACGGAATCCTTCGTGGCGCAGTCGGTGGGGAACTATTCGGCATCGTTGTCGGTCAATCAGGCTATACCTTTCACCGGTGGGCAGTTCTATGTCTCCACGGGGTTGCAGCGGCTGGATGTCTATCAGGGCGATGTCACCACTTCCTATCTGGCGAACTTGGTCAATGTGGGGATCCGGCAACCCATCATTACATACAACTCTTACAAATGGCAGAAGAAGATCGAACCTGTACAGTATAAAAAAGCGGAGAGGGCATATATAGAAACGCTGGAAAACAGCGCCATCCAAACCGTCGAACTCTACTTCTCCCTGTTGGAGACACAGGTTTCACTCTTGTTAAACACACAAAACAAAGCGAACAATGACACGCTCCTTTTCATAGCCAAGGAGCGTTTCGCCTTGGGCAAGATCACGGAGGACGAATTGTTGGAGGTGGAAGTCAACAACCTGAACCTCAGTATACAAATAGACGAATTGCAAAACACGCTGCAAGAGCAACAAGCGGCATTGGCTGATTTTTTGGGGTTAGATAGGCGCGGACAAATCATCCTGACCCTACCCCCAACCATCAATATGGAGGTTAACGGGGAAAAAGCCCGTCAGGAGGCGTTAGCCAACGGCACTATGGAACTCGACCACCAACAACGGTTGTTGGAAGCGCAAAGCAATGTGGCGCGCGCCAAATCCGACAACGGTTTTTCGTTGGATCTGTATGCGTCATTCGGACTTTCCAAAAGCGATCCCCTCTTCAAAAACGCTTACCGCAACCCGTTGGATCAGGAGCAGGTCACGCTAAGTTTCACCATCCCCATACTTGATTGGGGAACGGCGAAATGCAAACGCAAACGCGCTGAAGTCTCCCTGCGCGATGTTGCAGTCATCATAGCCCAAGAAAAGTTAGATTTTCAACGCAACCTGCTAAGCACGGTAAACAGGTATAATCTACAGGCTTACCAACTTCAGTTAGCGGAGCGGGCTACAGAATTGGCGGTCAAACGGTTTGAGATGAGTAAGGAACGCTATACCGGAGGCAAGATCGGCTTCTTGGATTACTCTGTAGCACAGAACGAGAAAGATAATTCTCAAATCACCTACATCCAAGCCCTGAGAAAAAGTTGGCAAGGATATTATGAGATACGAAAACTCACGCTGTATGATTTTGTGAGCGGGAGCAAAATTGAGTATCCGGTTGATTTTTAGAATGGATTTACATTTTATCCTTCTTCACGTAGCATCCATGCCCCTCTTTCGTCAATAATCCCGCATTGACAAAACGAGCGATCTGCTTATCGGCTGTGCTTTCGGGGATTTGGAGAAGCTTGGCGATTTCAATGTACTTCGCTCTGTCGAATTGCTCGGGGAGGGATTGGAAGAGTAGCATTTTTGGGTTCCCGGTTGGTGGAGTGGCTGCCGCTTTCGGCAGGTGTCGGAAGACGTGGGAGGCGTGTTGTAGTAAGATCTTGAGTATTTCCATGGCGATGTTGAAGTCGGTGTCGCTGCAGGAGAGTTGGGAGTTTGGAGTTTGGGAGTTGGGAGTTGGGAGGTTTGGAAGTTGGGGAGTTTGGGAGTTTTTTGGGGTGGTGTCCATTAGACGTAGTACTGTTAATATCATGGCGATGCGGAATGTTATTAGCCCTAAGCGGCGGATGGTGCCGATGTAGTCGCTGCCTAAGAGCTCCCAGTATTGTAGTTGTATCTGTTCAAAGTAATGGTTGAACTCCGTTTGCTGGCGGCGGGAGAGGGTGAAGCGGATGTTGTCGTGTTTCTTTAGGATGAGGTAGAAGTCGAAGAAGTTGTCGCCGAGACGGTTGAAGCGTTGGTCCAAGGATTCACTTTCGTTGTAGGCGAAAACATCTATCCATTGCAGGCGGATGTTCATGCAGTAGAAGATGAAACGGCTGAAAAGTCCGTTCTCGGCATCGGGGATGAGGGTCTTTACTTGGCGGGGCGTTCCAGACAGCAGCACCGACAATTTAGGATTTTCAAGGGTAACATATTCGCGATCCTTTCTCCGGAGGTAGGAGATTTTTTCATGGTGGAACGCCTTGCGGAAACCGTCGGAGTAGTTGCCGTGTTCGGATTTGAAGGTTTGCGCGAGGGTGTCGCCCTCGGTTTCAAACATCAAGCCCACACCGTCATTGTCGTTGAGTATCTGGAAGACGGCGGTCGCGCTGCTGTTGGCGGGGATGAAGAGCACCCGCAAGGGCGGCTCTTGGGGCTGTTCGGCATCGGGGTCTTTTTTGTTGGCGGCATATTCCACTAATTTCCGCTTGTACTCATTTTGTTCCAATTTGTTCTGTTCCCGCAATTGTCGATGGACGGGTTCGACCAACCGCCTACACAACGACAATCTGCCTTTTCCCGCTGATGCCTGTGCGCTGACGAACAGGAACAGGTTGGGGAAGACGGTGACACCACCGTAGATGCCGTGGACATTGGGGAGGCAAGCCGAGATGACGACCAACGAGCCGAGCAACAGCAGGTCGGCATCTTCACGGGAGTTGGCGTTCATGGTGATCTGCCGGAGGTAGTCGGGCAGGAGGGTAAAGATCTCTTCGGGGATAGTGGGGAGTGTTTCCGCTTCTTCTTCCGGGTTTGCCAAATTGTCAAATTGCCAAATCTCCATTTTGGCAATTTGGCAATTTGGAGATTTGGGCTGCTTGTTTGCGGTCTGTTTTTTGGTTGTAGTTTTTATTGCCACATCTACACCCGCGGTTTTCGCCAAGTGGTATAGCGTTTTGATGGTCACTCCGTGTCCTTTTGATTTTAGGCAGTTGGTGAATTGCTTGTCGGTCTCTTTCTGGTCGTATTTCGGATAGAAACGACTTAGGCGGTGGTAGTAGCTCCGTCCGCTTTCACCCAGGGCATCAGCGAGGGTAAAGCCGAGGTCGCACCAATCGGGGTAGTTGGGGGCAATGTCTGCGCCCGTGGATTCTATGCGGGCGGTGATGGTGTCGATGTCGGAGGTGGGAGATGGCTGGCCGGACGGGCGGGTGGTGGTATTGGCACCGGTGGTGGTGGACGGACGGCCGTCCGTTTGGTTGGTGCCGGTGTTGATGGTGGTGGACGGACTAAAGTCCGTCCCTATTGTGTTCCAATTTTTCGGGTTGAATTTCTTTTTGCTCATGGTCGTTGTAGGTAGGTTGGGTTGATGTATGCGCATGGGTCGTGGGAGAGGAAACAGGCGCGGGAGATGTCTTTGCCGGACTTGTCGACCTCAATGCCGTGTGTTTGTCGGATGTAGTTGGTTATGGCTGTGAAGTAGTTGGCGTGTGTGTCCGTTGCGGTGTCGATTTGTATGATCCACTTTATGCCGTCTCCGGAGGGGCTGATGAAGAGTAGTTGCGTGTCGAAGTATTCATCGGCAAGCAGGCGGTTTTTCAGTTCGTAGATGTCTTGAACGTGGTCGAAATCGATACAGAGCAAGCCGGAATGTTTTAGTAGGGCTTTGTCGCTGCGGGTGGAGAACGTGCCGGAGAAAGTGCAGTAGTCGAAGTTAGTGGCTTTGAATTTCCTTGCCTGATTTAACCCCACCCCTGTGGCGGATCGTAGTTGCCTTGTCCGTTCTTTGTAGAAGTCTCCCTTGATGGCGTTGTATATCTGCAATAGGGTTGCGGATCGGTGCGGGGTGACGTTGCTGATGGGGGCTTTGAAGAAGGAGAAGAGCGGGGTGTCGCTTTGCGGTGGATTCGATGGTTCGGGTGGCGTTTCATAGCTGTTTCTATAACGCCCCCTTTCTTCTCCGATGTGGAGGTAGAGTTCTTTGTTAATGGTCCACAAAAGCTGATCGCCTTGCTGTTTGTAGTGCAGTTCGGCAAAGTCGAAAGCGTCTCCGGCGGGGATGGCATTCTCGATGTCGGTGTGGCGGGCAAATTCCTTATCCATCGCGGTGTATAGTATCCTCTCTTTTTCTATGTAGATGTGCAGTGTCTGTTTGCCTGCGTTGAATGGGTTTCGGCATAATCCGCAGTCTCTACCCACCAATCGAAATGCTATCTGATTGGGGTAGTGTGTCCGCAGGATGTGACTGTATATATTTAACCCATAATGGGTTTTATATAGAATTTCCTCTTTACTTATTGCTTTCATAACTTCTAATTTTACGCATGATATAATTGTCGGAGAGGAGTTTTAGGATATCGTTTCTTCGGTAGTACAGTTTTCTGCCGATGCGTGAGTAAGGTAGTGTGCCGTTCGATCGGAGCGTTTGCAGGGTTCGGGGTGAGATGTGTAGGGTTTGCATCACGCTCTGTCCGTCGATCCAATCTTCGAGGTCGGTTTCTTCGTGCGGGTTTTCGTCTAATACCGGGTTACCGGTTTGGATGAGGTATTTTCGGAACTCAATGGCTGATTGTTCGTTGCTCCTTTTGAAGAAGTCTCTTAACAGGTTGATGAATTTACATTGGCGGCTCATTTTAGCCCTCCTTTCTTGCTTAAAAAGGCTTGCGCCTCGGCTTCGATTTCGTCACTTGCCTTTATTTTTCCTCGTTGTAGTTGGCTGTCACGCCACTCTCGGCACTCCTTTACGTTGAACATGAGCCGCCCTCCAATTCGGCTGTGGGGTATTTCTCCCAAGCTGCATTTGTTGTAAATGGTCTGTTTTTTCCACTGCGGGAAGATGTTTTTCCTAATTTCGTTGATGTCAACAAATCGATCTTCCTCCTCCGGTTGTTGCGGCGCGGGCAGCGTGTCGAATTTTAGGTTTATAGCCCGGACTTCATCCAGGATTGTTTGCACTGCCTCGGGCAGCGTGTCGAAAGAGACGTTTTGTCTCAATTTCGGGTTATCCGTATAATTCATAAAATCAATTTTTAGTCACCGTGGAAGTTCTTTTAGTCTCTGCTTTTCGGGTACCTTCAAAAAGCAAATCCGCCATAAACTTCTCGTGTGAGGTTTATGGCGGCAAAAGTCGGGACAGAAAAGTAAAAGCCTTTTATAGTTAATATAAACTATATAAACTTTTTTTTACTTTTGATTGATTTCCAATTGTTTAGTATATAGCTGATCGAATATGTGAAGTGTGCTTTGCATGTCATTGTTGCCGGCAGCTTTGGTTGCGGAAAGATGGTTTTGGTATGTTGAAAGGTCAATGCCCAGTAGTTTTCCTAAAGTGCCGAACACCTCTTTTTTTGTGATGAGGTTGCCGTTTACGTGTATGAAGAATGCGAGTTCGCACATACAGTTAATAATCCTTATGAAGTTAGTTTTATATCCTCTTTGGTCAGACAACCTCACATTACTGGCTGTGGATTGGGTGTTTTGATCAGCGAGTTTTAGCAGTTCTATTCTTTCCAACATCAGTTCTTGATGATTATTGGGATATTCTTTTTCATATAGGATAAATTTGAGTATATGGAGTATTTCTATTTGTCTTTGGTTTGAGAAATTGCTTTGTTTTAACGCATCTATTATGTCCTTTACATCAACCATCGGGTAGTTCATTTTAGATTTTTTGTTTTTGTTGTTTTCTGTTCTTTATTTTCACTTTTTCTGATTATAATTTGAATTATTTTAACAATAAAATATATTCAATTCACTTCATAAATTAATATTATATTAACAATTAAAGATAGTAAAATTTATGTTTTTATTCTCATATATTACTGATATACACCAATAATTGCGCGAAAATAGCAAAAAAAAGTTATGAAAAATCTACTGTTGGTAAATGTAATTAAATTGTTATTATTTCTTGTCTTTTAATTTTATGACGTTCGCCGCTTTTTCTTTCTTTTCGTCAACAATCTGTGCGTAGATTTGCGTGGTTTTGACGTCCGCGTGTCCTAACATTTTGCTGACGGTGTAGATGTCGGTGCCGTGTGTTAGTTGCAGGGTGGCGAAGGTGTGGCGGAAGCAGTGGAAGGTGATGCTTTTGGTGATGCCCGCCTTTTTGACCCACTCGGCGATGATTTTGTTGCATACGTTGGAGTGTTGGACTCCCTTGAAAATCAAGTCTTGCTCGTCCGTGCGTTCTCCGCAGAGCTCCAGGGCTTCCGCGGAGATGGGCATGTAAACTGCTCCTTTCGTCTTTTTTTGGCTGAATTTGATGCTCGGGTTTTCGCCTCCGGTTATGTTCTCCCATTTCAGCTTTGCGCAGTCGGAATGGCGCATTCCGGTGAGCGCGGAGAAGAGCGATATTCTCTTCACGTTCTCATTGGGGCATTCGGTGTTTGACAGGGTTTGGAGTTCGGACAGGGTGAGGTACTCTTTTTGTTTTTGCTCGCCCTTGGGCATCTTGATGGCGTGGTTGGGGTTGAATGTGATTATGCCCTCTTTGTAAGCATCGTTTAAAACGGCTTGAAAACACCGGATCATGGTTTTTTGGGAGTTGGCTGCGAGTTTTGCGACTTTCTTACTTTTGTAGTTTGCGATGAAGTTGATGAACTCTTCGATTTTAGCCCTGTCTATGTCGCCGAAAGTCAGCTTGACCTTACCCTCAAATTCTTGGTATTTTTTGAGGAAGCCGCCCCATACGCGCATTGTGCCGCCCGTTAGTTTCTCCTGCCGTTTGTTGATGGCTTCGTGGATGTAGGGCAGGACTTTTATTTGTTCTCGGGCGTATTGTTCTTGCTGCTCTTTGTATTGTTCCGGGAACAACGCTTTTTTGTTGTATTCGTCTTGCATGGCCGCGCAGACCTGCGCGGCAAAGAGCGCGCTTTGTTGGTCGTTTTTTGACCTGCATTGTATTACTCCTTCAACATTCCTTCTTGGCTGATTGTTGCCTCCGCGGGTGGTTCTTTTCTTGTCCCAGATGATGGTTCTGATGCTGCGGTTCAAGAAAGTGGATTTGCGTTTGGGCTTTACATTGCCGTCTTCATAGACCGGATAGGCTTCCACAAATAGATAATATTCGTGTTCATCCGCCTTAGATTTTTGTAGTCTTACGGTGCATTTCGTCTTGAATGTAGGTGTTTTCATAGTTTTTTGTCTTGCAATTCTCTTGCAAAGATACGGTATTTTTCGGTAATATGGGTGAAAAATCGGTAAAAAACAATGAATTGTTAATGGTTTTATTTACTGTGTATCAGTGTTTTAGTGATTATTGGGAAATTTTGGGAGGTGGTGTATGATATTACTTAATTTATCATCTCTTTTATTTGTGAAAAGGCAAAAATATGATTTTTTTCCACACATTAATTTTTAAGTAAAATTACTTAGAAAATCACAAACATTTACCGATTGCGCACCCTTGCTCCATTTTCTACTTTTGCTTATTGAAATCAAAATCCACAGAATTATTACTCAAATAAATAAAAAGATGAAAACGACATTTACAAAAACAGTTTGCATAACCCTGCTAATGGCGTTGTGCGTTGGTAGTTTAACGGCGCAAAGTTCTTGCGACGATTATTTCGTGGACAAGGGTAGAGAAGGCATAGCTACTTTCCCTACAGCTTTAACAAGGTATAGCTACACGCAACAAATATTTGATGCAAGCGAATTGTCATTTGCTGAAATGGAAGGAGTAATTTCGGCGGTATCGTTTCAATATACTTACTCCCAAGTATGCGTTAGAGATAGTATCAAGCTCTATCTGGCTAATACAACAAAATCAACTTTTTCATCAGCAGAAGATTGGATTCCGCTTAACGAACTGGAATTGGTGTATTCAGGTAGTTTAACTTTCGAAAATACAGGACAATATAGCTGGATAACGGTACAACTTTCTAAAAAGTTTATTTATACGGGGGATAATCTGGCGATTGTGATGCTTGACAACCAAGGAGATTATTGCACCATAGAAAGCGGCCACACTGCTTTTTATGGGCATACTGCATCGGATAATAAAACGATAAGGTACCATAGTTATTATGATCGGATAAATCCGGCATCTCCGCCTTCTGCAGTAAATATAGAGAACAAGCGTAATAATGTAAAATTTGAATTTTGCGATAAGGCGCCTTGCGACGACTATATAGTGGGCAACGGTACATGGAGTACATCATATTTCCCTACAATGATAGACGCTGGCTATAGCTACACGCAACAAATATATGATGCAAACGATTTGCCATTTGGTGAAATGGAAGGAGCTATTTCGGCGCTATCTTTTCAATATATTTACTCCGAAGTATACGTTAGAGATAGTATCAAACTCTATCTGGCTAATACAACAAAATCAACTTTTTCATCAACAAGCGATTGGATTCCGTTTAATGACCTACAATTGGTATATTCAGGCAGTATTTATTTAGATAATACCGGCGAAGATAATTGGGCACATATACTACTTGATACGGAATTTATTTATACCGGAAATAATTTGGCTATTGTGATGCTTGACAGCCAAGGAACCCCCTACTTCACAGGCGGCCTCTTCACATTCTCCGCACATAAAACATCGGGTAATAAAACGATACGGTATTGGTCTCATAGCTCGATAGATCCGGCAGCTCCGCCTACTGCATATTCTTTTAAATTAGAGCGTAATGATGTAAAATTTGAATTTTGCGAACGAATCATAAAAGAGGGTTGCGACGACTATACTATTGGCGCCGGTACAACCGCGAGCTATACTATTCCTATAAACACAAATAGCAACTGCAGCTATTCGCAACAAATATTCGACGCAAGCGAATTATCTAATAACGTAACCGAAGGAACAATAAAATCGATTTCATTTCAATATATTAATCCGGTTGCACAAGATATAGAAAATGTTAGTATCTATCTGGCTAATATACGCAAGTCAGTTTTTTCATCAACAAGCGATTGGATTCCGGCGGGAGAAATGCAAATGGTATTTTCCGGCAGTTTACGTTTAGATAATATCGGTAATGATAATTGGGTAACCATACAACTTCCTACCGAATTTCATTATTTGGGAAAAAATCTGGCGCTTATTGTTCGTTGCCAGCAGCCAACAGTTACAGGCAGCAGCAACACTTTTTATGCGCATACTGCATCGGGCAATAAAACAATACATGCATTCAATAACTCGGGCAACATAAGCACAAATAGTCCGCCTACAGCAAACGGTTTGAGCGCCACACGTAATAATGTTAAATTTGAAATATGCGAACCGCTCGTAGCAGAGGGTTGCGGCGATTATAATGTTGGCAACGGCACAATGGAAGTAAATAATATTCCTATGAATACGAGCTTCTTATATTCCTACACCCAACAAATATATGATGCAGACGAAATAGGTTATAACGGAAACCACGGAAAACTTAAATCAATATCGTTTCAATATTTCAATTCGGTTCCACAAACAAGGACTTTCAGTCTCCTTTTTGCAAATACTACCAAAGAAACATTTGATTCGACAAGCGATTGGATTCCAGCGGAAGAATTGCATGTTGCAACTACTTATTCGTTTATGTTTGTAGAATTTAACAATCATAATTATGGCGATTGGGTAACTATACCTTTAGAGGAAGAATTTGATTATACGGGAAATAACATTGTGGTTGTGATAAACGATTTAACCGGAAGAACAGATACAGACGCAGACGACACTTTTCTTGCTCATGCCGCAACGGGTAATAAAACGATACAGTTTTTCAGCAATGATCAATGGGCAACCACGCAATTGCCGCCTACAGCAAATAGTATAACAACAACTCGTAATAATATTAAATTTGAAATATGCGAAGAGCAGGAATTAGAAGTAGGTTGCAATGAATATATTGCGGGCAACGGTACAGAAGAACAAAACCTGCCAATAATTACATCTCGCAATTATAGCTATACCCAACAAATATTTAATGCAAGCGAATTAGGATTAGCCGGAATGAAAGAAACAATAAAATCGGTTTCATTCCAATATTTCAATTCTGTGGCACAAGACAGAAGCGACTTTAGTCTCTATTTGGCAAATACAAACAAAGAAACATTTAACTCATCAAGCGATTTTATTCCGCTTAGCGAACTGGAATTGGTTTATTCAGGCAGTTTACATTTAGATAATACCGGAGATGATTATTGGGTAACAATACCGCTTGATACGGAATTTGATTATACGGGAGGAAATTTAGCTATTGTAGCGCTTGATAACGAAGGCGCTCAATACACATATTCCGCTACAACTTTCTATGCGCATACAACCACGGATTACAAAACAATACGTACTTACCATGACGCTGTTGCGATAGCTCCATCGAATCCGCCGGCAGGGAGTATAACCAGATTTCGTAATAATGTTAAAATAACATCTTGTCCAAACAAACTGCCCATTCAAAATTTATTAGTAAAAAACAATAAAAATTGTGTGGTTAATATCTCTTGGGCAGCGCCCGAAACGAGCAGTGCGCACACTTACGATGTTTATTGCAACAATGTAAAACTTGGAAACACATCGGCTTTATCATACGCACACACCGTAAGCGAATCCCAAACGAACAATTACTGCGTAGTTGCCGTATATTCCAACGGTACTTCTCCCGAAGTTTGTTCCAGCGCTCAGGTTTCGTGCCTTGATATTTGCGATAATTACACTGTGGGCGAGGGCGAAGTTTTAGCATTTATTTTACCTATTTCCGGTGGAAGCTTTGGCTATACACAACAAATATATCTTGCCAATGAGTTAGGATTTAACAGAGGCTACGGAACAATTCATTCGATATCATTCCAATATATTAATTCGATTGCGCAAGATAGAAACATCAAAATCTATATGGCAAATACAAACAAAGAAGAATTTGTTTCAGGGGATAGAGGTTTTGTGTCTGACGAACTACAATTAGTATATTCCGGAGAAGTACATTTTGACAATACCGGCGAAGATTTTTGGGTAACGATACCTTTTGATGCGGCATTTGCTTATACGGGAAGCAATGTAGTGGTAGCGGTAACAAGCGATAAAGGTCAAAGCATCGGCGCTATTTCCTATGCACATAGGCTTTCTCACATTTGGCGAACAATGACTTATACTTCCGCCACTGAGATAGATATCTCTATTGTAACGCCTACTAACACGATAACTAATGATCGCAATAATGCTAAATTTGAATTTTGCGAAACAGAACCGCCTCTATTTTGCAGCGACCACTCCGTAGGCTCCGACACAACAGAGACATATTCTATTCCAATAAATACATTCTACAACAATAGCTATACCCAACAGATATTTAACGCAAACGAAATTGGCTTGAACGCAAACGAAAGAGTAATTAATTCGGTAGCATTCCAATATTTCAATTCTGAGGCACAAGATAGGCGCAACTTCAATCTCTATTTGGCAAATACAACAAAAACAGCTTTTACATCAACAAGCGATTGGATTCCATATAGTGAGTTGCAATTGGTTTATTCCGGCAACTTACATTTAGATAATACAGGCGATGATAATTGGGTAAGCATTCCTTTTGATACGGAATTTAATTATACAGGAAACAATATAGCCATAGTAGCGCTTGATAGCGAAGGAGCTCGATACACAGAATCATACACCTTTTATGAGCATACGGCATCGACAAATAAAACAATAAGGTATTTTGGTGTTGAAGGCACGATTGACCCTGCCAATCCGCCATCTGCACGTAGCATAACAACATCTCGAAATAATATTAAATTCAGTGGTTGTAAAGAAGAAATAAACGACGGCGCATATTTATCGAACATAAGTGTTAGCGAAGGAACATTGTCGCCGGAATTTAATTCTACAACATTTTCTTATACGGTAACGGTTCCTTACGAAACAACAGAAATTACATTAGAGGCAATAACGAGGAATCCTAACGCTACGCTTGTTGGCGTCGGATTAAAACAGCTTTCTTTAGGCTCTCAAGAATTTAAAATAACAGTAACGGCACAAAACGGCTCAACAAAGCAAACCTATAATGTTGAAGTAATACGCGGAGGAACTGCCACATTATCCGGTATAACTTTCAGCGTTGGATATTTAGATCCGGTATTTAGCCCAACAACATTTAGTTATTGTTTAATTATTCCTATGGATGAACATGATATCACGTATGTAGCAACACCAACCCATGCCGGTTCAACAGTATCCACAGTCGGACATATTTCTACTCATAGCCCGGGTTATCAAATTGATATAGTAGTAACTGCCGAAGACGGGATAACGACTCAAACATATATACTTACTATAGCATATATTGGTGACGATTTACCTGCTTACGATGCGTATTTGTCAGATTTAACCGTTACACCGGGAGTTATGACACCGGAATTTTCCCCAACAACATTTGATTATACGGTAACGGTTGACCCCGACGTAAGTCAAATTACAGTCGACGCAACATTGAATAACCCATACGCTTTTTTATCGGGAACCGCGAATGGTGTTAAAAACTTAGTAGCAGGTGAAAATAAGTATTATATATGGACTAACTCCTCAAATATTCGTGTGTTTTTAACATATACCGTTACAGTACATCAGGTACCATCCAGAGATGCAACATTATCGGGTTTAACTATTGATGGAGTACTTGTACCGGAGTTTAGTCCTACAAAATTTGGTTACGTGGTAAACGTTCCTAATGAAGTAACGGAGATCACGGTTGGAGCAACAACAAATCATATTGGCGCTACAGTTACCGGACCCA
>JAJDJJ010000006.1 GCA_030267125.1 Bacteroidales bacterium OttesenSCG-928-B11 | reverse complement strand
GTGGAAACCAATGGCGGTGCCTTTGAGCAAGTAAACTTACTCTATGGCGAGAATCCGAACGTGGCTGTGCGCGAATGGGTGAAGCCTTTCAACGAAGCCGGCATCAAAACATTGATGTTGGAGCGCGCGCTGAATGGTCTCCGTATGTTCCCTGTGCCCGCGGATGTGCGTGAACTGATGTTTAAGGTTAAAAGTGCACAAGGCGTGGATATTGCCCGTTCGTTCTGTGGATTAAATGATTACCGCAATTTAGAACTTTCGGTAAAATACGCCAAAAAAGCCGGCATGACCTCGCAAGGTGCCTTGAGTATCACTTATTCCGATATTCATACGGTGGATTATTACATGGAAATCGTGGATAAATTGGTGGAGTTTGGAACCGATGAGATCGGACTGAAAGATATGGCCGGTATTGGTCGCCCCGTGATGTTGGGAAAACTGACGAAAGCGATCAAGGAAAAATATCCGCATATTCTTGTTGAATATCATGGACATAGCGGGCCGGGACTCTCCGTGGCCTCAGTCCTGGAAGTTTGTAAAAATGGAGCCGACATCATTGACGTGGCGATGGAGCCGCTCTCTTGGGGCATGGTGCATCCCGATGTGATTACAATACAGGCGATGTTGAAAGACGCCGGTTTCAAAGTTCCGGAAATCAACATGAAAGCTTATATGGAAGCGCGCCGTCTAACCCAAGAGTTTATGGATGATTTCTTGGGATTATTTATCGATCCGAAAAATAAAATATCAACATCATTGTTGCTGGGCAGCGGATTGCCGGGTGGCATGATGGGCTCGATGATGGCCGATCTTAAAGGGGTGAATAATAGTATTAATACTTTTTTGAAAAACGCCGGCAAAGAACCGATGAATGAAGACGATTTGCTCGTGACGTTGTTTGAAGAGGTGGAATATGTGTGGCCGAAAGTGGGTAATCCTCCTTTGGTAACGCCTTACAGCCAGTATGTTAAAAATATCGCATTGATGAATATCCTGCAAATGGCGCAAAATAAACCGCGCTATTCACAAATGGATAAGAACATGTGGGATATGATTTTGGGTAGAACCGGAAAGCTTCCGGGCACTGTAGCCCCCGAGATCGTGGAACTGGCTAAAGAAAAAGGTTTCGAGTTTTTCGAAGGTACTCCGCAAGACAATTACCCCGATGAATTGCCGAAATACCGCGAAATGATGAAAGAGAACGGTTGGGATTTCGGACAAGATGATGAAGAGCTTTTCGAATTGGCAATGCACGAACGTCAATATATGGATTATAAATCCGGTACGGCGAAACGCAATTTCGAGCGTGAAGTGGAGACGGCACTGAAGAGCCAATGTGCTCCGGTGGCCGGAAGTGATGTCAACCCAGCTGAAATGCGCAAACAAAAAGAGCTGGATCGTATCGCTAAGAATCACCCCAATGCCAAACCTGTGACGGCGACGGTAGCCGGTACTGTAATCTGGCAACTTGCGGTGAACGAACCTTCCATGGAACCGCCCATCGGCACGAGTTACAAAGAAGGTGATACTGTTTGCCATGTATCTGCCTATTATGGTAACGAAGAGATCAAAGCACTCTACTCCGGTAAGCTGATTTTAGCCCTTGTCAAACAAGGTGATAAAGTGGCGAAGGGGGATATTGTAGCGTATACCGAATAAGCGCAATAAACCTTGGACCTCAAAAAAGCTTCATCCGGGAATCTCCTTGCCATCATGCGCATCATTGCTGAAGCGCAACAGTTCCTGAAGTCGCTGGGTGTGGATCAGTGGCAGAACGGTTACCCCTCGGAGGAGATCATCAATAACGACATAGAACACGGCAACGGTTATATACTAACCGTTGCCGATGAGGTCGTTGCGTTTGCCACGGTTATCTTTGCGGAAGAACCGACATACGCGAATATTTACGATGGACAATGGCTCACCGGCAGCGAATACGCCGTGATCCACCGCATGGCCGTAGCAAATACCCACAAAGAAAAAGGCTACGGGCAAGCCGTTTACCGGGAAATCGAACGGATGGCATTAACGCGTAAAACACCCAGCCTGCGTGTTGACACCCACGAAGACAACATCCCTATGCAAAAACTCATCACCAAATCGGGATACACCTACTGCGGAGTGATCTATCTGATGGATGGAAGTAAAAGGATCGCTTTCGAGCGGATTGTGCGGCCAGCACACTTCTAGTTCTTGAAGAATTGATGTTTTCTATATTACTGTCCGGTAAAACTTTGCCGAGAAAAATAGTATTACATTTGCAAATGTAAGCTTAACCCAAAAACAATTAAGAGTGGGGCTGAAATGGTTCTACAGATGGGGAGTGCTTCATTATGACTACTTCGATCCTTTTGGTATCTTTTTTGCCGGATGGATAAATGCAAGTTATTATAATAAAAACAGATAAAGCAAAAAATATTATGAAAAAATATATGATTATATTGATAATGTGTTGTTTGACATTGGTGTCTTCAACTTGCGAAAATGGAAATGATACTCATTATTATATTATTATCCAAAATCAATCGGATAAGGATATAGATATGTGTTCTCGATCTTATATCCCTTTTGAAAATTTATGTGCTTTAATTCCAGAAGCAGTTATAAAAGCAAATAGCAAATTTGAATTTCAACCATTTAATTCCTCCATAGAAAAATCAATGGAAACGAGCTCTGTGTTGGAATTGTATTTCATAAATAATCGTCAGGCTCAAGGTTTTTACGATTGCGATTCAATCTATATAAAAAATGATATTTTGGCGTATTATACATTAACATTGGATGATTTGCGACGCATGAATTGGACAGTGGTTTATCCGCTGGAAGAATAAGCTATAAGTTTTTCTCTGTAATACTCCCGCAAAATTAGGACACCCAGTACCCTTTTCCTAAAAATGGATACAGCTATTTGTGAGCAAAGATTTTCATTACTTTTGTCATTTCAATCACGGTCATGGTAAATATGGCGAAGACATACGGTTCAGACAAGCAGTGCGAGAAGACCTCCATGAAGGTAGGCACTTCCACGTTAACGCTTTGGAGCAAGTACTTTGTCAGCCCGTACTATGAGAAAGATGTGACATCGACCAGCGCAAGACATCTGCACTACATTTACGGCGCCACGGGCATTGTGGCGATTCTGGTGCGGACCTCCGGCGCCGACCCGGGCAAGATGTATTACGTGCACAAAGACCACCTCGGTTCCTACGACGTGATTGTGGATGAGGACAAGAACAGGGTGGACAGCCTCCATTTCGATGCCTGGGGCAACCGCAAGCAATATGCCAACTGGACACAAAACGACACCCGCACTAACTTCCGCTTCGATCGCGGCTTCACCGGCCACGAGCACTTGGACAACTTCAAGATCATAAACATGAACGGCAGGTTGTACGACCCGGTGATCGGGCGGTTCTTCTCCCCCGACCCTTACGTGCAGTTGGCTGGCTTCACGCAGAACTATAACCGGTACAGTTATTGTTTGAATAACCCGCTGCATTACACCGATCCGGATGGGGAGTGGTTTTGGCTGATCCCCGTGGCCATTGCGGGAACAATTAACCTAGTGGAAAACTTTGATAATGTTAAAGAAGCATGGAATGACAACGCATGGAAAGGAATAGGAAAAGGCTTGGGTTTCTTTGCCATAGGGGCAGGACAAGGAGCTATATCATACTTTGGGGGGCCATGGGGAAGTGCAGGGGCGAATTTTGCAGGAAGTATCTTAAATACAACATTACGAGGAAATGGATTTGAAGATTTCAAAATAACAGAAGCGCTAGGCCGCTCCCTTGCTTCAATCGCAGTAGCCCCTCTTAGTAATGTCGCAGGAAATTTTGCAGGTAAACTATTTCGTAATGTAGGAAACGGATTGGTTGAAAATATTGTGGGGAGCATGGTAAACGAGAATATTAATTACTTGACCAGCGGAATTTTATTTAATTCAATGAATGAACAAGATATTGGTAAAGGATTTAAACAAGGATGGGCAGAATACGGTAAAGGGGGCGGCTGGTGGAAAGCTTCGCTTACGGGATTAGGAGACGGAATTGTTGGCCAATATGATATACGCAAACAATACGTGGAGGAATACAAGAAAGAGTTGGCCAAGAAAGATTCCGATCTAAGAAAGGATTTTATGAAAAACTTGAAGAGTGACGTCTATCTGAACGGTTGGCAACGTTTCGCCATCATACAATACCGCATAAGCATCACCATATACATTGACATATATCTTTACACAGATGGGGCATCCCCAGAACCGGCAAGGCCCGTGCCTGTTAGTCCGACACACCACCCCGAAAACAAAAGCAGGACAGGAAAACCCTGATAAACAAAAATCTCAATGTGTTGTTTTTAATGAGAAGTAACCGCCAAATCCGTTAACTTCAAGCGTTAAATTACCAAATAAACAGTTATGAAAAAAATATTGATAGGATCCTTTATACTTATAGGAATAGTTTGTCTCGTAATTTTTGCTTTTTGGTTTGACAATCGTAATATGCAACGTGTGAAAATAAAAGTGGACTATTTAGTGGAAAATGGGGAATACAGCGTGGGGAGTGTTACTGGAAAAACAACTCAAACTATCAGAGGGGGAGGAACTATGTTGACAAGTGTTATGTATGAGTACCAAACAATTGATGCAAAATATACTAACGCTATAGGTGCTGTAACTGCCGAAGCAATATCTGAAAAAGCTCATGAGAATTATAATTTTGATATTAATAAGGGAGACAAATTTCTTGTCGTCTATGACCCGACTAATCCCGAAAACTCACTGCTAATGTTAGACAAACCCATTGAAAAAGAAGGGGATTTTGAGCGATGTGTAAAAGAGATGGAACAGATGCGAAAGGGTAATATCACCGCCAATTAGGACGGCAATTTAGAAACAAAAATCCAACGCGTTGGATTTTTATGAAAAGCAACCGCCAAATCAGTTAACTCCAAGCGTTAAATTGCCAAATGTTAAATAAACAAAAAACATGAAAAGAATATTCATCATATTAATAGCTTTATTGACATTATCTTTAGTTATATTATTTTTTTGGTGGGCATTTATTGGGCAACCTCAATATATAAGAAAAGAAGTTGACGATCTCTTGAAAAACGGGCAATTCTCAATAGGAAGTGTAACAGAAAAAAATTATCATACAATTAAAGGAGGCACCATGCTTTCAAGTATAGGTTATCATTTTTATATAAATGATATTAAGCATAAGGGAGCGATCTCACATCCTGTCGCTAAACAGATATCAGAAAAAGCCGGACAATATTATTATGATAATAGATTATTTGGAGATAATACAATAAAAGAACAACGTTTCTTAGTAGTTTATGAAGAAAATGATCCTAAAAACTCACTGTTGCTATTAGACCGGCCTATTGAGAAAGAAGGGGATTTTGAACAATATGTAAAAGAGATGGAGCAGATACGAAAGGATACTGATTCCGCAAATTAGGACGGCAATTTAGAAACAAAAATCCGATAGATCCGCTGTTTTGAAAAGTAAAAGAAAATTTAACTGGAACTTCAAGGCTAAAGCAGGGTAAACGCATTAAAACTTGTCATCACACAACGAGTGGGATAGACACCGCAAGGTGTCAATTTGCATAACCCCGTGCAAACCGCTGCAGATTCAATGCCTTCGGCATTATCTCATAGACAAATCGTAAGTGTTAATAAGGCGGGATTTTTAATGCACTTGCCCTGAAGGCTAAAGTGAAAAATGATTCGGGAGCGAGAGGAAAAAATGTATTTTTGTAACTGTTTACAAACTCACAATATGTATTACACCTGCACAGACTATTATTCTAGGAATGGCATGTACTACGCACACAAAGACCACCTCGGCTCTTACGATGTGATCGTGGATGAGGACAAGAATAGGGTGGACAGCCTCCACTTCGATGCCTGGGGCAACCGCAAGCAATACGCCAACTGGACACAAAACGACACCCGCCTCAACCGCCTCTTCGACCGGGGTTTCACCAGCCACGAGCACTTGGACAACTTCAAGATTATCAATATGAAAGTTCCGAATAAGCGAGGGCAAAGTCAAGCATGCTTGCTTTGCCGAGCGGGAGGAACTTGGGCGAAGCCAACATACGGCCGCTTGTATGATCCCGTCATCGCCCGTTTCTTCTCTCCCGATCCCTACGTGCAGTTTCCCGGTTTCACGCAGAACTACAACCGGTATAGTTATTGTTTGAATAATCCGTTGATGTACACTGATCCGAGTGGGGAGTTCCTTTGGGGAATAATGGCATTCATCATCAGAGGCGGCTTTGATCTGTTAACGGGTAACTGGCAAGGCTGGGAGGGTTCGGGAAAACCGGCTCTCATGGCAGGATTAGGCGGATTGTTTACGCCGGTCGGTAGTAGTGTCGGCGGAATGGATTTATTAAAATTTTCCGTCTCGGAAATTGGCAATCGGATTATAGGGAATCACGCCTCGGTGAATGTGCAAGTCGGGGATTTCTCATTCTCCATTTCCCCGGGTTTGGGATACAGCAGTGGCTCTGGGCTCTCGTGGGGCGTTAATGGAAGCGCCGCTTATAACAGCGATAACTGGAACGCTGCTGTTGGAGTGGGAGTAGGGTCAAACTATCTTGCTGCAGGAGGATATGCTTCATATAAAGGCTCTGGTGCGGGTTATTATGCCACATTCTATGGAAGCAAGATAGGTCCTGATGGAAAACCAAACAAGCAAATTGTCGGAGGAGTTACAGCTTTTGGGAAGGATTTCTCGCTTCGCTTTGAAAACGATTTTTTGGCAAAAAATGGGGATCGTTGGAGAACAAATGCATTTGAGGTGCAATACAAAAATTTTGTATTTGGCACATCTGTTTACACAAATGCCCCCGATATAAGTGAAAAGGCTGATTTTGATGGAAGAGATTTGTTGGGGAATCTCAACAAAAATGGAAATGGAGCGTGGAAAGACGGACAAGTTTACTTAGCACCAATGTGGTTTGGATATAAAAACGAGAGCAATGTTATCAGGATAGGATATAGTCACCCAATGGTACAGGACAGAACTCAGAATTGGGTGCACAGAAATGGGTTTCTTTACCTGCCGTTTGGTTACCAGAATTTTTACAACCGATATGACGATTTTTATACAGGGCCATGCACTTATTCTGGTTACTATAACCCATTTTCACTATATTGATTGTCTCGTATGAAAAAATTATTACTATTACTTATTGTAGGTATTCTCTTTGCTTCTTGCAAGTGTTTTTATTATACAACACCCGTAGTAGTAAAAAAAGAGTTTACATACAAATACGATGGAAAAGAAACAGGTATAGATTCTTTACTCAACATTAAAGGCTATTATGTGGTCAACTATTATGAGACAAATAATAAAAATGACACGATTTTGAGGAGTAATACCCTGTTATTCTTTAAAGATGGCACATTTACGTACAACATTTGCAATTATACGTGCCATAATCGGTGCAATGAGAATATTCCTGTTTTTTTCAATGACATCTACCAGGATGACAGCTTAGGGATAGCCAATGATTTCTATGAAAATCGTATTTGGGGACGATACTTGATTTTTGGTGATACCGTCAAAGTACAAAGTATTATTCGTCCAGTGCTTTATTCTTCAGACCCATCATGGCATGGTTTGGAGATTTGGTATAAAGTAATTGATATCAATTCACTAGAAGAAATTTTCGCCAAACCGATTGGAGTAAGAGAATACGAAAAAACACATTATTATAATTCAAGGGAAAATAGATCTACGACTCAGCCTGTAGGGTCCTTCCATCCGACAACTGTTCTTCCCTCCTCAAATGGATGGATAAAAAGTAAAAAATGGTTTTGGGAAAATAAAACCGACTGGAGAAATTATAAGAAAAGTTTAAAGAACAATAGAGAGAAGAAAAGATAGGAATTAGTGAGTTAAAAGGGTTGATGCTTTTGTCAACTGAAACTCCACCACGCGATTCACCCATTCCGCATTATAAGGTGTGGCAACTTTGATGTAGTTGTCTGTAAATCCGAACATTTTTCCCTTCACATTGTCGGATTCGAAAAGGACGGGTCGGGTTTGTCCAATGAAACGATCGTAAAATTCCCGTTTTTTTTGCTCGGAAAGTTCAAGTAATCGTAGCGTGCGTTCCTTCTTGACACTGTCTTTTACTTGCGGCATGGCGGCGGCAAGGGTTCCGGGACGCTTGGAGTAGGTGAAAACATGAAGAAAAGCCAGTGGCAATGATTTCAAAAAACGGTAGCTGTCTTCGAAATCCTCCTCCGTCTCTGTGGGAAAACCGGAGATGATATCAATGGCAATGAAAGCATCGGGGATCTTTTCCGTTATATTATTTATCTTTTCTTGGAATAGTTCACGGTTATATCTTCGTTGCATCAGATCCAGTATCCGGTTGGATCCCGATTGCAGCGGTATGTGAAAATGAGGCATAATGACATTGGAATTTGCCACTAAGTCGATGATGTTGTTGTGTAGTAAGTTAGGCTCAACAGAAGATATGCGTATGCGGGGGATGAGTTGCGATTTTTCTATTTCAGATAGTAAATTATAGAATGCTTCACCGTTTTGCCGTCCGAAGTCGGCAAGGTTAACACCCGTAAGGATCACCTCTTGGATGCCGAGTGTTGCAATTTTCTCCAACTGCCGCATCACATGCGCAATGGTGTCGCTGCGACTTTCTCCCCGGGCTTTAGCCACAGTGCAATAGGTGCAGTGATAATCGCAACCGTCCTGTACTTTGAGAAACGACCGGGTGCGGTCGCCGGAGGAGAAAGAGGCGGTGAATGCAGAAATTGCGGGAAGTGTTTCCCCTTTCAGGTAGGGGATGACATGGTGTTTATCGGCACTGCCGAACACGGCGGAAACTCCTTCCCATTGCCGGATAATGAGTGGCTCGAGGGCAGCGTAACATCCGAAGATAATGATCTCCGCTTCCGGATGTTGACGGTGCAATTTGGCAACCAAATTGCGCGCCTTTTTCACAGCCGTCTCTGTTACCGCACAGCTGTTGATGATAATAAAATCGGGAGAATTGCCAAGTTGAAATCCTGCTTCCCTAAGCTGACGCGCGATATCGGAGGATTCGCTGAAGTTCAATTTGCAACCTAACGTGTGTATGCTAAAAGTTTTTTTCGACATGGGATGTTAATTGGTCAAAACAGCGGCAAAAATAATCATTAAAATAATGATCATCGATTAATGATTAATCATTACTTTTGCCGCCGAAAAAGAAAGGGGTGCCCAAAAGGCTGAGAATAGACCCAATGAACCTGATGCGGATAATGCCGCCGTAGGGAAAATTGCTTTTATTTCCATATCCTCTTTCCATTATTAATTTCTGTATTAATCACTTAAAAAATTAAAAGTCATGATGTACAAATTGAAATGGAAAAGAAGAAAGAGTGTCAACATTCTGAAATCTTTTATCGTAACTGTAATTTTATTTGCGCCAAAATTGAACGTTTTCGCTCAACAAGACAGTGCGAAGATGATTGTTTTGGAGCCGGCCACGGTGAACTGGGTGCGCTCGTCGGGTGAACATCCGTTTGCAGGCACACAAATTGTTCGCGGTGATATTGTGGCCAATTCGGGAAACGGAAGTGTCAACAACTTGCTGGAATTAGTTCCCTCGATGGTCACTTCATCGGATGCGGGAACCGGTATTGGAAATACGAGTTTACGCATCCGCGGAATCGACCATACGCGTATTAATGCCACCATTAACGGAATTGAGCTGAATGATGCGGAATCGCAAGGCACGTGGTTCGTCAATCTGCCTAACTTCACCAACTATGTTTCCAGTTTCTCATTACAGCGTGGAGTGGGTACTTCCTCGAATGGGGCGGCGGCATTCGGTGCCAGTATGGACTTCGGCACGATGAATGCGGGCAACACCCCCTTTGCCGAACTCTCATCGGCAGCCGGATCGTTCAATACCTTCAAAAACACGGTTGCCGTTTCAACAGGATTGATCAACCAGCGCTTCTCGCTTTCCGCGTCCTATTCTAATCTGCAAAGCGATGGTTATATCGACAGAGCATCGGCAAACCTTAACTCCATGTTTATCACAGGGAAATATCGCCTTTTAACAAAAAATGATAGGGATTACGGTACTTTGTCTTTCAATATTCTACATGGGACGGAGAAGACCGGGCTTTCGTGGGACGGTGTGCCGTCGGAGCTGTTAGAGACGGATCGTACCTACAACGGCTGCGGTATCTATTATGATGATGAAGGTGAAATGCGCTATTATGATAATGAGACGGATAATTATAAACAAACCCACTATCAGCTTTTCTATAATCACAATACGACAAAGAACAAAGAGACGGATAAGGCCAATCGTTATAAAGAGACGTATTGGAATGCGGGACTGCACCTCACCCGTGGGATTGGCTATTACGAACAGTATAAGGATGATAAGAAATTTTCGGCTTATGGTTTGCCTGCTTTTACTACCGAAAATGATACGATTACAAGAACGGATCTGGTTACCCGAAAATATTTGGATAACTATTTTTACGGATTTGTTTTCAAGGTATTCCAAAACTGGGAACGAAAGAAACACGGCGAAGAAAATTACACCAAAATCTCTTGGGAAGCAGGTGCGGCACTCAATCGTTACGACGGGGATCATTATGGTGATATTGTATGGATGCAGCATAGTGGTGCCACACCACCGTTTTATCGATGGTATTTTAACGATGCCCATAAAACACAGACCAATGTTTATGGAAAATTGCTGTACTATCCGGTGAATAATTTGTTAATATATGGTGATTTGCAGTATCGTCGAATTGACTATGCCATCGATGGGATGGATGATAACTTGTCGGATATAACCCAGAAATATGATTGGAATTTTGTTAATCCGAAAGTTGGAATTCGTTACGGGTTTGGGAAAAAACAGAAGCAAGATGTCTATTTCTCTTTTGCCCTTTCGCACCGTGAGCCTACCCGTTCCGACATTGTGGATGCTCCCATGGATAAAAAACCGACTGCGGAGCGCCTGCTCGACTTCGAATTGGGCTATAATCTTTCAGCTAAAAAATACGCCTTTAATGTGAATGCCTATTATATGCGCTACAAGGATCAATTGGTGCTGACCGGTCAGATCAATGATGTTGGCGATGCGATTATGGTGAATGTGGATAATAGCTACCGAACCGGAATTGAGATCGTTTCGGCTTATCGGCCGGTGAAGTTCTTTACATGGAAAATTAATGGAACATTCAGCTTAAACAAGATTGCGGATTACACGCAATATGTGGATGATTATGATAACTGGGGCGAACAGATCTCTGAAAATTTGGGCACGACTGACATCTCTTTTTCGCCGGGCATCATTGCGGGTAACGAGTTTGCTTTTGTCCCTTTCCGCAATGCAACCATCTCTTTTGTGACAAAATTTGTCGGAAAACAGTACTTGGATAACAGTGGTGATGACAGCCACGTGATCAAACCTTATACGTTTTCAAACTTGCAAGTGAGCTACTTGTTGAAATTGAAAAGATCTACCCATCTCAACTTTTTCTTCCAAGTTAACAATATTTTCAACGCTAAATATGAAAGCAATGGTTGGCTTTATCGTTATGTGGAGGGCGGAAAAGCGCACTATTACGATGGCTATTTCTCCCAAGCCGGCATCAATTTCATGGGAGGTGTGACGGTAAGATTTGGTAGATGATGAAGTTTATAAGCTCTTAGGAGTGGGTAATATTTTTTCTTGCGGAAAAAAACCACAACAATCGATTCCGTATTGATTTTTTTGTATTTTTGCCGCTCGAAAAAGCCCAGGTGGCGGAATTGGTAGACGCGTTGGTCTCAAACACCAATGAGGTAACACTCGTGCCGGTTCGATCCCGGCCCTGGGTACAAAAAGAGCCTAATTGATTATTAATCGGTTAGGCTTTTTTGTTGGATACAAACAAGGGGCGAATTTGGCGTCAAGAAGGAGCCATGATTTGTTACTACTCCCCCCTATTGCAAGAAAGCCTAAACACAAAGGTCACAAAGTTTTACACAAAGGGCACAACGGATTTCTTACAAAAAAGGAACGATTATGATTATGAAAATAAATAACATCATTAGCAGGCAGTCTTAGCGTAACTCTTGGTGGTTAAGACTTTACCGAAAAGGGCGCTAAGGTTTTCGCAAAGGAATCAAAGGTTTAAAAATCATTTTTCTTTGCGAAACTCTGCGTTAAACTTTGCGAAACTGCGGTTAAAAAAATACATCACTGAATTTAAAATACTTAAAAAAGAGAGCGAATAGAATTAACATCACAACTGTTGTTTTGAAATAGGGGGTGAGTAGTTACCACTTTTCGGATACAGAAAATCAATCATTCCATCTTTCAACGCCTCTAATAGGCGTAATTTTAAGCTCCTGCCAATTTTTAATAGCTTTCAGCTAAATATTAATTGTTGTATTTTATTGTTATTCCCGTTATCGGTTCAAAATCCCAATTACCTCAACCGCTCTTCCAATAACTCCCGCCAAATCACAAATCCTTTTCGGTCATCCGAATAGTCATGAATGATCTTACTAAAATTAGGTGGAGCATTTTGAAGGAAATAGTCTCGCCCACTATTTTTGATCGTGGCAAGATCTTTATCAATAGATTCTAAAGTCGATTTCAAAGCGATAAGAGATTTTTCGATATGCCAAATATATGTGGCTTCTTCTGTATTATGTGTTTCCATGACAATGTGATACTGCTCTTCGCCGGATAAAAGAAATAGAAATGCGAACGGGCGAAGCACAAAACGTATTTTCAAAACGTCTCTTCTATGCTTTGATGCCAAGTAGCGTAAGGAGCGAAAATGTCTGATCTGCGAATCTTTTAAAAAATCACTCAATAGCTCTTCATCAGTATCATATAAAGAAGTGTTGCCATGCAATTCATTCAGTGTCAGTGCGTTTTTTGCGTGCTCTGGAAATTTTCTTTTGGCAATATTTTGTTTTATAAAAGAAAATCTCACGCTTTCGATTAGCTCTTGGTTTATCTTTTCAATAGATTCTGAACTCGCTGATTGTGCTATTAATTCCCCTTTTTCAAATTCGGCATAAACAGCAACCTCAACATTTTTTGATTTTAACCATTTTGCAAAATAGGGTTTCAAAACATCAAATTCAGGAAAAAGTGCATCATTTTCAATCTCAAATTCAACACTTTTATTAAAATCAGGAATCGTAATATTAAATACCACAGCACCATAGCGAAAATCAAGCTGATCAATAGGTATTTTAATTTTCTTTTCAAAGATCGTTATCTCTTTTGTACTTGTCCTTTCAACATCATCGAATAATGTCGCTTGCTTATCAAAAAAACGATAATGCTTGTTCCTTTTCAAAAACAATTTATTCAAATAATCGATCTTATAATCATGATAATCATAAATGACAGGCGTGTGTTCAGATCTTTGCACACGACCAATATATTGGATTAATTTTCCTTTAAACGAAAACGGATAAGCTAAAACCAAGGAAGAGGCATTCCGAAGGTCTGTCCCTTCCCCAAAGAACTGTCCGGTTGTGATCAAAACCTGGTAATTTCCAGCTTCAATTTGTTTCCACTTTACCGTTCTGCCCTTTTCGGAGTCGTCACCACTTAGAGTAATTACTTCAATGGAGTGTTTTAAAAATTGGCTTAATATTTCTATATGTTCTTTTCGTTCGGTGATAACCACAACCCTTTTGTTCTTTTCAAGCTCTGAATGGATATCTTTCACAATCAGTTTATTCCGTTCCGAATCATGAATCAGAATTTTGGATACGATTTCAAATTCATCTGTTTTAGAGTTGTGCGGCACATCCAACTGCGTTTTTCGTATTACAACAAGAGGTTTCTTATATGAAGTGATGTCCTGTGGTTTTATTTCAACAATTTGATCCCCTATGAAATTGAAAATCACTTTAGTGTCATTATTTTTTCTAAATGGCGTTGCTGTTAAGCCATATTGATAATACGAGTTGAATTTTGACAATGTATTTCGATAAGTTTCAGCCGGTATATGATGGCACTCATCAAAAATGATTAAGCCAAAAGAATGTACAAAACCATCTTTGGGATTGTTTTCCATATACTTACCCAAACTTTGAATCGTAGCTATTGTAACAGCTTTGCCAATCACATTTTTACCTTTGCCAATATGTCCTATTTCCTTTTTCGGAATTCCCAAAAAAGTTTCGACTCTTGCCGTCCACTGTTCCAATAACTGTTTGCGATGGACAAGAATCAGTGCAGGTTGTTGTTTTTCTTCGATGATCTTCAATCCTATTACGGTTTTCCCGGAACCGGGCGGCATGACTATGACTCCAAATTCTTTTTGCTTTACCACATCCATCACTGTTTTTTGATGAGGTAAAAGATTAATTGAAGAACTAAATTGTATGTTTTTCAGTTTTTTCCGTTCATCCAAAAAATGATATAAAATATTACGTTGTTTGCAATAACGCAGCAAGTTGCCGATAAATCCGCGGGGAATAACAACTTCATTCTCATTTTCTTCTACGAAATTGAAGTATCGTCTTGTATTCCAGGTGTTTTTTTTCAGATGGTTTTTGATAAAGTATTCTAAGTTTGCAACATTTAATTCTTCTTTGATAAAATTGATAAGCTCTATGGAGACACAGCACCTATTCAGTCGAACATCATTACTTAGTTTTATGTGCAACTGATCGGAATCATTGATTATGTGAGACTGGCTATTTTCACAGATATGATCATACAGTTTGTCTAATAGTCTTAATTCGACTCTTTTCACTAAAGATAAGAATCGCAACTGATCAGGAAATGGTTGAAAATCATAATTTTTAACATCGATAAAACAACTGTTTCCTTGTTCCAGTGCCGGTTTATAAAAAGGGAGAGCAATCAAATTGCCAAACCCCTTTCCTGATAGATAATCCTGATTTGGGAACAATCTATCGAAACTGCTGTTTTTATCAAAAATAGAAATAACCCCTGACTTCTCCAGTAGGGATAACATTATTCTTCTGCTCTTAAACGCTGGGTAAGGTTTTTCAAAAAATATCCAGACGTGCCCTCCGTTTCCCGAGCGAGAGCGTTCTAAATAAGCCGGAATCTGGCACTCTTCACAAATTTTCAACATAGTAAACTTTCCTCCTGCCAATGATCTCCATCAAAATCTGCCGCAATAAACCATGAAGTATTGTCTTTTAACAATGGATAAACCCCAATTAATTGCTCTCCTTTAAGGTGTTTGATCATTTCATAATCCGTAAGCTCCCTATACGTTTTATCCGCATAATCTTTAAAACTACCTCCCTTCATCTTATGAATCCGGTATAAATAAGGGTCATATTGATAAGCCGGCATATAGCCTTGTTTTCCATCCTTTTGCCAATGAACGGCAAAAACATCTTCCCGAGCGGCAAAGAGGGATTTTATATAGGCGAGGATATGAGTTGAATCCATGATGTTTTGGGTTATTGTAACGTCATCTCTTTCATTTGCAAATCTATACAATTTTTATTCAATTTCAACAGACTGATTTTTGAAATCCAAAGATCGTTCACGGCGGCATAGCTATCCCTCAGTTTCTGCATCGCTTAAATCAGCTCGGCGTTATTTAAGAAAAAAACTTATTTCCTTAAATAGCGATTCCCTTAGTTAAAAATCCGGTGACTTTCCTTAATTTTGCTGCTGAATAGTAAAAACTGTATTTCATGAATAAGATCATTGAGTTAGAAGAAATAAACTCCAATTTTTGGAAAGCAAAGTATCGCGGGAATTACGGGATCTATACTATAAAAATGGAAAGTGACGGGAATTATGTCCGGAATTTTTCTTGTTCCTGTCCCAGCGGCGCTTATCCTTGCAAACATATAAATTTTGTTAAAAACGCTATTAATGAACGGATTAGCAAGAGTGTAGCGTCTGAGAATGGATTATTTGAAAGTGCCGTTAAAGAAGCATCTTTAAAAGATTTACAAGGGTTTATTACCCGTTTTGGTTTGTATAACACCTCATTCCGGCAAGCTTTTTTATTGGAGTTCGCGCCCCAACAACAGCAAACAGACCAGAAGTATTATTCGGAGATTATAGGCGATGCTTTGGAAAGCATTTCTTTTGATTTTGAAGATACGTATGACTATCATTATGAGTGTTTTGAAATCGACGTGTTGGATCAATGGTTAAATAAAGCAAAAGAATATGTTGGAAAAGCCAACTATTCGGAAGCAATATTAATTGCAAAAGCCTGTATTGAAGAGTACGCGGAATGGCTGCAAACAACAGATCCCGGTGTGGAAGATTATATCAGCGAGGAGTATTTATATGCTCCTTTCAACATCTTTGACAAAGCCTATCAAAATGGAGCATTAACGGCTCAAGAACTTTTGAATTATTGTAAAACTGAGATAGAAAAGCAAAAATATATTGGAGCTTTCAGGAGGTTATTTAACGATTTGATTATGAAACTAACGGAAGTGACCGATCCGGAAGCTTTTATTACCATGCAAGATCAGTTGTTTAATGCCCTTTCGGATAAAAGTTCCTATGAGGCAGAGGAAATTCTGAAAAGGAAGATCGATTTTTACAAGAAACAGGGAGATGCTCAAGCGGTACGGCAAATTATTGAAAACAACTTGCAAATCGAATCTTTCCGAAAAGATATTGTAGAGGAACTGATTGAAAGAGAAAAGTTTAAGGAAGCAAAACAGCTGATCAACGAATATATTCAATATAAAAAAGAGAAAAGTTACTACAGCGATTTTGCGGATTGCTGGGATGGCTATTTGTTGGAGATTGCTCAAAAAGAAAAAAAGACAAAAGAGATTAGGGCAATATCCAGAAAATTTATTGACTATTCTTTTAGCTCTACCTATTATCAGATTTACAAATCAACTTTCGCCGAAGAAGAATGGCCCGCAGAATTGGAGAAATTAGTTAAGCATTATCAGAAAATGAATCATTGGTTTACTTCAAATGTTGCCGATATTTTTGTAGAAGAGAGGCTGACGGAACGATTGTTGGCATATCTGACAAAACATCCCCGCATAGAGAATTTGGAGAAATACCATGCCCATATAGCCACTGAATTTCCGAAAGAGACATTGGCTCTCTACAAACAGGCAATTGACAAATACATGGAAAACACCGGACGGGATATCTATGAGAATACGGTCGGATATTTCAAGTCAATGCTTAAAATAAAAAACGGCAAAGAGACTGTCAAACAACTGATTGATAATTACAAAATTCGATATAAGAATAGAAAAGCGATGCTTGAGATATTTGAGCGGTTTAGTCGTGATTTGTAGAGATGAGGCTGTCCTATATTTCATCCATTTTTTTAATTGCTTCGAGTTCCCCTTTTTCAACCGCTTTTTTTAGAAATTCCAGCCCTTTTTCTGCCTCTCCATTTTTCATTAGGAAGGTTGCATAGTGATATTCTAAAAGATCAACAGAATCCGTTGCAGAATCAAAAGATTTTTTAAAATAATCTTCCGATTTACCCATATCTCCTTGAGCTTCAAAATAGAGAGCTAGATTTCTGTAAGTATAAGCGATGTCATTATTCCCAGTCTCCAAAGCTTTGTCTATCCATTTTTTTCCTTCCTCCAATTTGCCCAGTTGAATTAGCGCATATCCTAAATTGTCGTTAGCATATCCATAGTCTGGAATTATCTGAATTGCCTCTTTAAAGTAATAGATGCTTTTTTCGTAATTACCGAGACGTATATTGTAGTATCCCAAATTGTTATATACATCCGATTTCATAACATCATCATTTGTCAGAAGCAGGATTTTTTGCAAATTGACAATCGCTTCCTCAAATTCGTTTTCTACAAATTGAGCATGTGCCGTTTCAAAGAGTTCGTTTGCTTCTAATTCTTTTTTATCATAAAGCTCACTTGGATTGTCGGTTAAATATTTTATTGCTTTTTCAAATTGCTTTTTCAAATTATCGGGCAAATCATCTTTCCATTTTGGCGAATCTTGCTCAACTAACTTCGAATAAGTTGCAAGCGCAAAAGCCATTATATGATCTGGCATTTCAGAAATATAGCTCCATTTGGTCTCCCAAAATCCATCATCTGACCGTCCCATGTCATCAGAATTTTGAGAAAGAAGAACGCCAAAGCCAAAATATATCCCAGCCAAGTATAGGAACAAGTCCGTGTCATTTCCCGTATCAAATTGCAGTTTATCTTCGTAAAGTTTGATCCGTATAAATTCATAAACTAAGTTGTAGATAAGTCTTTGGGGGTGCGAGTGAAGATTGTTTGCAATATAGATTTTATATCCCTCCTCTTCCTTTTCTACTTCTGTCTCAAATGGCACTCCTTCAATTTCGTAAGGAGTTCCATAAGAGTCCCTAATATCAGTAACGACTTCAAAAAAAATCTTCTCTTCTCGAATTTGAAACAGTGAACACAGGTCGGCAATGATATTTTCAATCAGGATTCTGTCGCCTTTTAATGTCTTTGGGAAATAGCTTTCAGATAGAAGAATCTGTTCGTTTTCCCGGGAGGGATAGCCAAAAACCTGAATTAGCCACCTGAAGTTATCTTCGACCCAGCGTCTGTCGATTTCGGTTATACGGAATGTGTCATTCCCTTTGTTTTTAAAGAGTCCGAATAGTTTCATCGTGTTGTTTTTAATTAGCCCATATCATTCTTGCGTTTGTTGAGGGCGGGGCAATATTTTGATACGGCGAAGATACAATTTATCAAAATCCACACTCACTATTGGGAGGCACTGGATTCATATAACTGAGAAATTTTCATCAATCATCCATTTTTCACGTAAACGAAAAGCCGGAATGGTTTGTCGTTTCGCTTTATTGGCAGCGATATTGGGTTTTATATTATTCTTTTTCGCCCATAATGGTAGCGGAACAATTCTTTTAGCTGTAAGCATCGTAATTCTTTTATGTAAAGCCTCTTGTAAAAGAAGGGCAAAGAGTTCTGTAAACCCATCAAATTTCATGGTAACAGGGTAATTAGTAAAAAGCGGATAATATTCACGGTGTTTACTTTTATTCTGAATAATAATTGGCGGCATGCCTAAATTCATGAATTGTAAATTTATAAGCACTCTGCCAATTCGTCCGTTACCATCACAAAACGGATGTATTGTTTCAAATTCCGCATGAAAATAGGCAATATTATCCAAAAAATAACGCTCATCATTATTGTTGTAATCATCTACAAGTTGCAGCATCAAATCATTTACAAATGATGGATTAGCACCCAAATGATTCCCTATTCGCACCCATTCTTTGCCTTCACGAAATCGTCCGGCAATGCTATCGTCAATATTTGTCAACAAGGTTTTATGCAAGCTCAATATCTGCTCAATATCCAATTGTTGATTTTGTTTTTCGAGCAAGGTCTCGGTTATTTTTGCCAAGTTCTTCGCCTCAAATACTTCACGAATATTTACTTTCCCGCGCAGTTCGTTACCTGCAAGAATCTTTTCGGTATCTTCGAGCGAGAGCGTGGAATTTTCTATAGCATTGGAATTGTAAACCATCTCGGGAATTTCGGCAATAGCTATTTCTTTCAAAAGCTCTTCATTTTCTTTTGAAAGAGCCAAATATTGCTTTTGCAACTCTTCAATTTTATCTTTTGTTGTTTGATATATCATTGCAACTATTTTTGCAAAGATAAAAGAAATGCGTGAAATTGATTATGTTTTATAGAAAATTCACGGTATTCAGCGTATGGTTTATTTCCCCATCTCTTTCACAAACTCCGTAACCGTCAATCGATGTACGCCGAGAATTGACCGGAAACTTGGGTGGGCATGCTCAGAAATATGCGTGGCATAGGCAGACGGGTTTAATAATATTCTTTAATATACAAATACGCCTTATTAAACAACTCTTCTTCTTTGTGAAGTTTATATTTCAACAAAGTCTTCCTCAATGCCTTCTGTACTTCACGTTCTCCAGCAACAGTATTTTGCCAGCCTGGGAAACGGACTATTTTTACTATGTTGTCAATATCATCAACAATACGACCTACAACAGCCGGGGTATCCTCTGTTCGAATTTCTAAGAATAATTCAGTTAATGCTGTTTTGGCATCTTTTCGTTCCTCTTTGGTTTGTTCTTCCTTCTCGGCTTGAACAGTTTCTCTTGCCAGTTGAACCAACTCTTTTATAAAATCAATGCTAGTAATTAAACCCTGTTCTGCCCTCAAGCGTAAGTCTTCTAAGCGTTTGCTCAATTCGACAAACTGAGGTTTATTAGCATTTCGCTGAAATCGCTTAATCAGTTCTTTTTCTATTTGTTTGATTTTCTTTGGGTTCTTGGTATTCATCAAATCATCCATGACAGTTTCATCAAGAACCATCATCTCCAAATCGTCATGTATGTTTTCCACATGAATATTTTCATGGATTAGTTTTGTGGTTTGCGCTCCAAAAGTCATCCATAACAATTTTCCTGTTGCTTCCGGTCCGGTGGGTTTGACCGAAGCATACACATTAGAAAGCCAAGTATAATCCTGTGTGAATGGCAATAATACATCATCAGGAGAAAGAGATTCCCAGAGTTTGGATAGATAAATATAATCTTTAGCAAAAGCATCTCGTTTCTCATTTGTGTTGATACAATCCTGAGCAGCCTGCAATCCCTCAAAACCTTCAATTGTTCTATCAATATTGGGAAAATGACTTAATGCATCTTCTACGGCTTGTGGAACTTTCGTTCGCAATTCGGCTAAGTTAGAAATGATTGTTTTTACTGTTTCTTCATCAAACTGTAAGGCACGAGCTGTATCGTCGAACACGCCAAAATAATCGACAATGCAACCAAATGTTTTTTGAGGATACAATCGATTGGTACGACAGATGGCCTGTAATAAGGTGTGATCTTTTAATGATTTGTCCAAATACATGGTTTGCAATATCGGAGCATCGAAACCCGTCAACAACTTAGCGGTAACAATCAAAAATTTCAGTGACGATTCGGGTTTATTATAAAGCTCAATCAGTTTTTCTTGTTGGTCTTTATCTAATTGATACTTTTCCTTGAAAGAATAATCATCATTCGCAGAAGTAGAAATAACCACAGCGCTTGATTCTGCCGAGAGGTGTTTGTCCAATTCTGTTTTATACAAATCACAAGCTTCTCTATCCGGAGTAACAATCATAGCCTTAAACCCATGAGGTTCAACTTTCTCTTTGAAATGCGTTACAATATCTTCACAAATTCGTTGAATGCGTTGCGGTGATTTCAAGAATACAGCCATTTGAGCTGCGGTTTTACTTAGTTGAGCTTTTTGTTCTTCGTCCAAATCATTTGCCAACTCATCAAAAGCAATGTCTATTTGCTTGTTGTCAATATGGATATCCAACAAACGAGGTTCGAAATGAAGTGGTAGTGTCGCATTATCTCGAATAGAGTCTTGGAACGAATAACGGCTCATATATCCATTCTCATCATCTTCCGCCCCAAAAGCCCAGAACGTATTTTTATCGGCTCGATTGATTGGTGTTCCTGTCAGCCCGAATAGAAAGGCATTGGGTAAAGCCGCACGCATTTTCTGCCCTAAGTTACCTTCTTGTGTTCTATGAGCTTCATCGACCATAACAATGATATTATCCCGGAGATTCATGTTGGCATAAGCATCCTTGAATTTATGAATCATGGTAAGGATAATAAAACGGGCATCTCGCTCCAGATAATCATGTAACTCTTTAATGCTATCTGTTGTAACCATATTCGGAACATTAGCCGCATTGAACGTAGCTGCTATTTGTGTATCCAAATCTGTTCGGTCAACCACAATCAGAACCGTCGGACTTTTCAATTGAGGTTCACGACGAAGTTTCTGTGCAGCAAATAACATCAACAACGATTTTCCAGAGCCTTGAAAGTGCCAAATCAGCCCTTTCTTAATCTGATTATTTTTAACTCGCTCTACAATAAGATTGGCTCCTTCGTATTGTTGATAACGGCATACAACCTTAATCCTTTGGCGACGTTTGTTGTTGGTAAAAATGCTAAAGTTACATAGAATATCAAGCAATATTCGAGGGCTTAGCAAACTCTTTATTTGTGCACCCACATCATTTAGTCCAAGTAAAGAAGCAATATCATCATTCCCCTTCTCCAAGCGCCAAGGCGACCAATGCTCTAAGGGTGTTCGCACGGCTCCATAGAAAAACTCTTTACCATCAGTGGCAAAACTTAAAACATTGGGAACAAATAACGCAGGAACCGCATTCTCATACACATTGTGTATCTCATGCGCCCCATCGAACCAACTAACTGCGGGACGAACTGGTGTCTTAGCTTCGCCAACAACAACTGGAATACCATTAACAAACAGAACAATATCCGGAATTTTAGTCTCACGATTTCTGACATGAAGCTGGTTAACTATTTGATAAGTGTTGTTTTGTAGGTTGTCAAAATCAATTAGCCGAACCGGAACGTGTGAATAGTTTTTCCCAAACGGCATGGTCATTTCACCTCGCATCCATTTGGTAAATTCTTCATTAGCACGCACCAAACCAATACTATTTACCGAAAGCAAAATAGTACGAAGTTTATAAATTACTTCATCTGCTCTGTCGGGTTGATTGGCAATATCTTTATTTAAGCGTATTAATGCTCTCTTTAATTCGGATTCAACCAATACTTCGGACTGTTCCCGAAGCAATGAAGAAGCCGGTAGATATTCCCATTGAACACCGTAACGGCTCTGTGGCTCCGCTACAGAATTATTGTTATTCAAATCAACGCCGCTAAGCTGTTTGATTATGAAGTGCTCTACACTATTTAGTTCGTTAAATGACATAATACATATTGTTTTAGTGGAATATCCATTTCACTCCATACTATTTATTTTATTCTCAAGATCTTTAGTCAGATAATATCCACCAGTCCTGTTGGCTCCTTTAAATTCAATTATTTCAGCATCTTTCAACTGTTTTATATATCTCTCTAAACTTTTAACGGGTATATTAGTAAGTTTCTCAATATCTACAGTTCTAACTCCACTTTCTTTATAAATCACTAAAAGAATCTTGGTTATCTTATCTTTTACATCCTCAGTTACTCCCTCAGTTATTCCCTCAATTATTCCCTCAATTTTTGCAACAACTTTTTTACTTATTCCCCTAACTACATCCTCAGTTATACCCTCAGTTTTTCTATTATGTGTGACATTAGGAAAAATAACAGTGGTAACGTTCTCTTTTTGTTTCCACACAGGAATTTTAAATTTATTTACTTTGCAATCTCTTATCATTCTTTGAGTACCGGTTCCAAGCATCTCGATGAACTTTCTATAGAAACACATCTGAGCTATATCAGGATTACGAAGAATGGAATTATGCTCCACTTTCAAATCAGCAACAGTAATACCATCGGGTAATGCTCCATAATTGCTTATTTCTGTTCTATCAGCGTAAATTGATATTTGTAAAAATCCTTTTATTGAATTATAATCTCTATGAACAATAGCATTCATAATGCCTTCACGGAAAGCCAATATCGGATAGTTTGGTTTCTCGGTTCTAAAAACCCCTTCAATAGAAAGATTTTTTCCATAAACAGTATCAAGATATGTAGATAAATCTATAATATTCCTAAAGATATTACCATCAAATACTTTGTCGTCTATAAACTGATTGCCAGAAGTTTTGGAGGGATAAAGAGTTAGCCTGATTTTACATTGAGGAATAAATCGAACCGGATTTTTTCCAAACAAAACCATGCAGGCATTTGTAATATTTCCATTTTGAATTAGTCCGACTTGGATTAAGAAATCTTCTACATCTACAAAGTTAGCATCTTTTTTATACTCCTTGTATGATTTGATCGTTTGCTCGATTTCGAATGTATCTAAATCTGCTAACTCAGCACCTAACAGCGGCATTCTTTCCCAGTGAAAATCGGTTTCTTTTCTTTGTAAAATGATATTGTCTAACGTTTTATGATTAGTAATCGTTGTTGCCTGACCTTTGCGATTGTAGATAACTCCTTTATAGTGGTAGGGTTTTTTTGCACCTTCCCAAACACTAATCAAGATAACATCATTTTTCTTGTAATTGATTACCTGTACAGAAATGGGAGCCGTAGGTTTTATCAACTCAACTAAAGCATTTTGTATGGCGATGGCTTGTTGTTGCGCATTTTCAACACCCAATATTTTGCCGTCGTTATCAACTCCTACGACTAAATCGCCACCTTGCGTATTGATAAATGAGGTAATTGATTTAGCAATAGCATCCATATTCGGTTGAGCTTTAAATTCCAAACGAATACTTGATTTTTGCTGTAATAAATTTTCTATGATAAAACTATTTTCCATCGTTGATAACGGTTTGATTCATTACTTCGTTGATAAAATTTTCGTCGGCAAATTGTGCATTTATATAAATCATCATTTCATCTAAACGATAAAATTCCTGTGCCCAGTTTCCGTTTCTTAAAGACAAATCCTTGACGTGATTTTTAATTACATATTCGTACACCTCTATGCATCGTTTGTCAAAAAGTTTATTGTCTTCAATTACAAGCTCATCGCCACTTTTCATCTTTATTTTCTTGAAAAGATTACGCGCAAATACAACATCTCTGTGAACCAAAAACCAATAGGGCTTTTTCAGCTCTATCGCTTTTTTAATTTCCTCAAAAGTTATGTTCTTATCGCCGATATTGCCGGTTCCATAATAGGGACGAATAATCCCCAAAAACAAATCACATTCGGCAACGGCATTCAAGCAATTATCCAAATTCGACAAATGAGGGTTTACCTTAACGCTCCCATAATGAGAATTGAGTACCTCATAACCGAGCGTATTGAGCTGTGCTGCAATTTGCGACAACTGGTCTTCAAACCCATAAACCGTTGAACCGATCATTATTTTCACTTTTGTTTTGCTCATTCGGAGATTGGTATTAATTAGTATTATTTAGTTCGTTGAATGACATGAATTTATTTGTTTTTGCTTTTATTTTTGTCGGGAATCCGTATAATTTTGTCGGGAATTTGTTCAGATTATGTCCCGATTCTGTTCCGTATTTTCTCTTTCATTAAAATTTTCTTCTATGTAACATTCTCATCTATATCTTTTTACGCTTATTCTCATTTACTTATAATATTATTCCAGATAATAAAAAGTGTCTCGCATTTTATCCAAATTCTGTCGGGAATGTGTCGGGAATTACCTATAACTAAATTTTGACTATTATGATGGAGATCATTTGTTTATATAATATTTCGTATTTTTACCTTTACCTTCAATCACAACCAATTCAATATCAATCAATTTTTTTAGAACACGTTGTATTGTTCTCTCTTCGATATCTAATCCCCCAACCATTTCAACACTACTCAATTTTCTCATACTATCATTCAAATACTCATAAACAGCTTTCTCTTTTCCTGAAAGGTTATTCACAAGGTTTTGTTTTTCTTCTGAGGATAAAATCACATTTCGTGTTATTGTCAAGACCGTATATACTTCATCTACGCTGTAAATAGGTTTTGGTTTATACTTTTTGATTTCTTCCATTCCAATACCACGACGCTCAATGTACTTCATATTGTAAAAAACATCCGCCAATTTAGGATTTCGGCTTACTGTTGGAGCTGTAAAATTCTGCAGTTTTTCTATTGCCACAATCGGCATTCCAGGACTTTTTACAATAATGTTCTTGGGGGTAATTTCTATTAAAATTTGAGCTTCTGCGATAGCATAATCTCTGTGCACAATGGCATTGACAATAACTTCACGAAGTAATTGAATTGATATTTCACTTATCTCTTGGTGTTCAAAATGACTTCTGTCAAGAATTTTAGGGAATATAAAGCCTAAATATTCTTCTATTTTCGGTGGAATTGTAACTAAAGGACCTATAAAATCTTGCGTTTTAGGCTCCGTGCCTTTTTCAGACAAAACGGTAAATTTAATCCTTGCTTGCGGGTATTTATCAGTAGGTGTTTTTCCAAACAACAATAGTCCCCAGCCGGTAGGACGAGCTATATTTTGTTTATCGACATCCGTTAACTCCCATTTTAATAAAAGTTGATTAAACTCGTCCGAACCAATCTTGTAATCTATTCCCGCTTTATCAATATAAAGCTGCAAAGCATCTTCAGAGAAATCTTTTAAATCAAAATGAGGTAAAGCAATTTCCATTGGACTTCTAACAGGTTGTAATTCTTCCAAATTTGCTTTCAGAGCCCGTTCTTGCGCTTGCTGCATAAACAGCTCATTTGCCAACATTATTTTTTCTTGAAAGTCTTTATCAAAATATTCAATTTCGACACCTTTACTTTTTAGATACGTTTCTCCCTTTCCCGCAACAGTTGGATCCGGATCTTGTACGCCAATATAAACCTTGCTAATTCGAGCATTTGTTATACGCTCGGAACAGCTTAATTTAGGAGTTTTTCTTGCACCCGGAGCACAAGGCTCAAGCGTTGCAAAAACAATACAGTTATCTAATTTTTGATTACGGCATTTGCGCTCAAGTGCCGTAAACTCGGCATGATCTCCCGAACGTAGCTCGCCTCTATGAGCCGCACAAATAAACCGATAATCTTTATCGACCAATACAGCCCCCACTTTAGGATCTTCTTTATCGTCATGTTCCGGGATAGATTTATACATCTCAGCAACCGCAAACGCTTGGAGTTCTTGTATGCTGTATTGTTGTCCGGCTATGGGTTCCTGTTTTTTCATCTCCTAAAATATTTGATTTATTAAACTTGATTTAAGTTGTTGAGATAAAGCAATTTCCTGCTCTGTCTTTTGAATATTATTTTCCACAATATCTATCGCTTCTATTATTTTTAATTGTTCTTCTTTTGGTCTCAATAATATTTCGCAATCCTTCAGAATAGAATAATGTCTTCTATATCCTTGGGGTACTAAGCTCAAATTCTGAATTGCATAATACAAATATTTTGTCAAAATATTGTTTTTGTTAATAATGACTTTTGTTCCATCTGCTCCCAATATAAATGGAAAATCAATATATTTTACAATCGTGGTGTGGTCTCCAAAAATAATTATTGGCAAATTCCCATTAAAAACCAACTCTTCATTATCTGAAAATCCTGCGATAAAGTTATTACTCTGATCAACAATTGCATACTTTCCTTTATTTTGATATTCTTTAGTGTCTAATTTTCCAACATTAATATTATTGACTGTAATGACATCTTTTATTTTAACAGCATTATCAAAACTTTTTTTGTAACATCCATTAACACAAAACCCAAAATGTTTAATTTTTTCTATACGAAAACAATCATCCATCCTCTCTTTCAGCTTCTTCTCCCTCTCCACCACCTCGTCAGCTGCCCAAAGTAATTCCGCTAAACGTGCTTGCTCTTCTTTTGGAGGAAGTGAAAATTCATAATTGGCTAAATCTCTCCATTTTACCCTTTTTCCATTAAGTGAGCCAGCGGCATGTTTGTTTGCATAATCCCATAGGCGATCTGAGTTCATTAAAAATGCTAATAAATTACCCAAGATCCTCTCTTTATCAACTCTGATTACAAAAGCATCACCAGAACAAATACCATCAAAGTCCACTAATGAGGCTCTTTTAAGATATGTATTTCTTCTAGCAAAAAGAATATCCCCAGATTGGAACTTTTTCATGCTGGAGACTAATTTATCTGTGGAAGTAAAGTTTTTTACTTTAATATCACCTGATAATAAATGTTCAAGTCCAACAAATCTATCATATTCTGATGGATTATCAACTCTCTCGGATATTTCCTTTGAGACGTCTCCAAGCTTAACCTTTTCCCAATTCCTCTTATCTATTTTCATTTTCCCTCCAGTGTGTTAATCAATTCATCTAACGAGCTATATAGTTCATCGGAGCTTTTTTGCCATTGTGCATATATTTCCTCTAGGCTCGCTGTATTTTTCTCTTCTTTTTGCATTCGGGAAACGTATAAAGGAATGCTTAAAGTTGCATTGTTATTGAGAATCTCTTCGTTTTCCACAACACGTGCAAATAAAGGAATATCTTTGTATTCACGGTAAGCTTTCAGAATTTTTTGAATATGCTGTTCCTCTAATTGACTTGCCGTTTTTTCGTGTTTCACTTCGTCCACCGCATTAATAAAAAGGATTTTCCCTTTTCGTTCTTCGGGTTTCTGCATTCGGCAAATTAGCAAACAAGCCTCCATCGGAGAGTTATAAAACAGATTTGCGCCTAAACCAATTACCGCTTCCACGCAATCGCTTTCAATCATAGCTTTTCGCATAGCTTGTTCTGCATCGCGGAATAGAATACCGTGGGGCCACAATACTACGCAACGTCCGGTTTGAGGATTCAAACTTTTCATAATATGCTGCTGAAAAGCGTAATCGGCACAGCCTTGCGGAGGTGTTCCCCAAATATTCCGTCCAAACGGGTCGTTAGTAAATCCTTTCTGATCCCATGCTTTAATAGAGTAAGGAGGATTGGCTAACACCACGTCAAAACGTTGCAACTCATCAAACTCCATAAAACGAGGATCTTTCAGAGTGTCTCCACGTTCCACGCTAAACTCTTCAAAACCGTGTAGCAACATGTTCATGCGAGCAATAGAGGAGGTTATCAAGTTGATTTCCTGTCCATACAATCGCAAAGTGCGGTATTCTTTTTCGGCATCTTTGAGCATCATGGCGCAATTGAGCAACAGTCCGCCACTACCGCAGGTGGGATCGTAAATACTTTCGCCCTCTTGCGGATCGGCAATCAGGCTCATCAAACGCACCACCGTTCGGTTAGTATAAAATTCGGCAGCGGTATGTCCGCTATCATCGGCAAATTTACGGATTAGATATTCGTATGCCTGTCCCAACATATCGTTGGGGACATTAGTAATATTCAGATTGCGTTGCGAAAAATGCTCAATCAGGTTGCAAAGCATTTCGTCTGTCAAACGCTCTTTGTTTGTCCATTCCGCGTCGCCAAAAATTCCTTGTAGTTGTTGTGCGTTTATGCGCTCTATTTCCCGAAAGGCTTTGTTTAAAGATTGTCCGACATTGACAGTAACAGAGCGAATATCTGCCCAATGTGAGCCTTCGGGCACTTGAAATCGGTGGTTCTCGGCAAAAGAGGCATAATCCAAATCCCCATCGCTCTCTTCTAAGGCTACATTATACTCTTCATCATATACATCGCAAATCCGTTTAAAGAAAAGCAAAGGGAAAATATATTGTTTGTAATCTCCGGCATCAATCACGCCGCGCAAGTAGGTTGCCGCACCCCAGAGATATGTTTCTAATTCTTTTAAGTTCATGTTCTATAATTTCCTTTTTTTAATCATTCGTTGCCTTGCTCTCATTAATTCGTTTTACCTCTTTGTCAAAATCCGATTCAAACAAAGAATCTTGTACTATTCGGTATTTCTCAAACTCATTCTCCGCAAACGATTTTGCCATTAGTGCTGTTATTTTACCGCTATTTTGCAAAATATCTCGATCGTCCGCTTCCAAAAACTTATCAAGCCGTTTCGACCAATCTTCCATTGTCATAGGAATATGTCTTTTTGCGCGATCTTCCGCTAAATCTAAATAAGCATTGACAGTTGCCCACTGTCGAAATGCTGTTGCCCGCTTTGTATTAATACGGTATCCAACAGCGATAATGGCATCCAGATTATAGAATTTTGTTTTGTAATTCTTCCCATCGGCGGCAGTTGTCAAGAAATCCTTGACAACTGATTTTTCATCTAATTCCCCATCTTCAAAGATATTTTTCAAATGTAAACTAATATTTTGCTTCGTCGTTTGGAATAGCTCCGCCGTTAGTCCTTGTGTTAGCCAAATAGTTTCATCTTGCACACGTACTTCAATAGTATTTTCTCCCGATTGGGAAGTAAATACCAAAAATTCAACAGTACTATTGCGGATTTGGAGTTTATTTTTTTCAGTCATATTTTCTTACAAATAGTTTTTCAATAACTCTTTTAATCTCTCTTCTGCCGCTTTCGACGCTGCGACTGCTGTTTTCAAATCCACCATTGCTTCTTCCAAAGAGGGCAAATCATCAACAATCTCTTTTTCCACATATAGTGGGATATTCAGATTATAATCGTTTTTCTTGATATCTTCCAACGAAACAACTGCGGCATAATCTTTCACATCTTTCCAATCAGAATACCATTTGAATATGGTGTCAATATGAGTAGCATCAAGAAAGTTTTGTGCTCTGCCTGTCCGAACTTGATCGGCAGCATCAATGAAAAGAACTTTTTTAACTTTTGAAGGCTTCTTCTTTGCCCTGAAAATAAGAATACACGCAGCAAGTGTGGCTCCATAAAAGATATTGGAACCCAAGCCGATAACAGCGTCTAACAAATCCATTTCCAGCAAAGCAGCTCTAATCTTAGCCTCGGCTCCTTTGCGAAATAGAGCGCCGTGTGGCAAGACTACGGCAACGCGACCATTTGTCGTAGTCATCGACTTGATCATGTGCTGCACCCAAGCCATGTCGCCATTCCCTTTCGGCGGAACTCCGGCAATGTTACGTCCGTGAGGGTCCCAATTTTCAGCGCCCCACTCTTTCAATGAAAAAGGCGGGTTGGCTATCACTATATTGAATTGCTTTAGTTGATCATCTTCAAAAAAACGGGGATCACGCAAAGTGTCGCCACGTTCTATGTGGAAATCTTCTATCCCATGCAGAAACATATTCATTCGGGCAATAGTAGAAGTAGTCAGGTTTTTCTCTTGTCCGTACAATTTTAATGTGCGAGGGTCGCCGCCGGTTTCTTTCACATGTTCCAAACATTCTAATAACATTCCTGCCGTTCCACAAGCCGGGTCGTAAATAGTTTCACCCTCTTTAGCATCGGTAATCAAGCCCATTAACCTCACCACTGAACGAGGAGTGTAAAACTCTCCAGCTTTTTTGTTGGTTTGATCTGCAAATGTCTTGATAAGATACTCGTATGCTCTTCCCAATATATCAGGTTCTACCTGTGAATTGGAAAGATTGTATTGAGAATAGTGTTCGATTAGTTTACAAAGCAACTCATCTGAAAGTTTATCCTTATTTGTCCAAGCGGCATCGCCAAAAATTCCGGTCAAGAAATCGGGATTGGCTTTCTCAATCTGTGAAAATGCACCCTTAATTTCACTTCCAACATTCGTTGTTTTTGTCCGGATATCATTCCAATGGCATCCATCCGGAATGACAAACCGATGAAATTCTACGTTTTTAGCATATTCTTTATCTCCTTCCGATTCTGCTAAAGCCTCTTGATATTCTTCATCGTAAACATCGGATATTCGTTTAAAAAATAACAGGGGAAATATATACACCTTGAAATCTGCAGCATCAACAGGACCTTTTAGTATCCATGCGGCTTTTGCAAGATATTGTTCAAGTTGGGATAATGTAAGTTTTTCTTTACTCATTTTTTGTTTTCGTTTTTATCTACAATCAAATCCTTCATATCTACTTGTAACAACTCGGAAATTCGGTTGAGCGTTTCTAAACTTGGTTGCTTCCGATTACAAACATACGCATTGACCATATTAAAACTTTTGCCAAGTTTCTCTGCAAGCCAAGTTTGTTTTATGCCTCTTTCACCAAGGACTTCTTTTATCCTATTGAGTTCCATTGTCTAATTTTGAATAACTGCTAAAAAAATATTCAGCAAAAATAGTGAGTTTTATGAGATGAAAATGTTGATCTGATCATTTCTTTGCTTCTTCAATTACAGCTTTTCGTATTGTTTGACCTGTTTTCGGATGATTTTCACGTTGTCGCATTTGTTTTCAAAGATGTTTTCTAAATTTTTGCGACATACATGCAAACGTACAACTTTGTTTCATCCTCGTCCCCCGGCTATGAGGCTCTTTGCTGCCTTTTGAAGAAGTCTTATTGCGATGTGTGCGGCAAGTGTATTCGCTAATCAAACCCCATTCAGGAAGCTGAAAATTTGTAGGACATGACCGCCACTGTAATGATTCTGCGCCTTCTGGCAATGCAAGAAATTTGTCTGGAGGAAGTGAAAGCTGCTCTATCCCTTAGAGAGAAATTCCCTTTGCAGCAAGCTATACACTTCAATGTCAAAATACCGTTGGTCGTTGTAACGTTCGCCTTCTCGTTCTATGCCTTCGAAGGTGAAACCGAGCCGCTTGGGGATGTTGCTGCTCCGTACATTGCCGACAGCGCATTTTATCTGTATCCGATTTATTTTCAAATCGTTGAAAGCGTAATGCAATAATCTTTGTACACATCGGGTCACAATTCCCTTGCCTTGAAAAGGTTGGGATAGCCAATAACCAAACTCACTGCGCATATTGTTCCAATCCACCGGTTTTAATCCGATGATTCCGCAAAACTCATTGTGATAAAGAATAGTGTATACCTCCTCCTTGTACTCGTCGGGCATGTTGAGAACGTAGTCCACATACTGCAAAGAGTCGTATAATTCTCGTGTATATGGCACAAACGGTAACCACTCCTGCATGTATTTCCGCTGGGTATTTATTGTTTCAAAAATGTGGATGGCATCGTCCTTTTCCAAGGGCTTAAGGTATATTTCATCGTCAACAGTCATGGCTTTGATTTTTTTAACTCGCAAATGTACGGAATAATGAGCAATAATGCAAGTTGTAATATCCGAATTAGGTAGAAGAGCATTTAACCATTGACCAGATTTTCCACAAACCTTGCGATAACTATCGGAAATGGATAGTCATGAATACGCTCGATGTCAACAATCAGCGGAGTGCCATCCAGCGAGGGGAGCTGTTGTGTGTGGATTATGTAAAAAGAGAGATGGATTAGCTGATGGGAGAGTTGGTGCTTGGTGTGGAAATCGGAAGTTGCGGAGTGGTTGTAAGTTGCTAACAATTCTGACAGATAGCCGTCTGTTTCGGTGGCGCTTTCATAAAAGGGAAATTGGAAAAGCTCCCGCCAGATATCGCTTTCTTTGCGCTGGTATAGTATTGTTTGTTTGCGGTGGATGAAGACGAAGTAATGGAAATATCGTTTTTTTATTTGTATCGTGTTCTTTTTAACAGGTAAAAGATGGATTACGCCGTTCTTATATGCGTAGCAAAAGTTGATGAAGGGGCATGTTTCGCAATCGGGACTTTTGGGAGTGCATTGCAATGCGCCAAACTCCATCATCGCTTGGTTGAACTCGCCCGGGTCGTTGCCGGTCATCAGCGCTTGGCATTTCTCGGTGATCGTCTTTTTTGTCTTTTGGGTGGATATGTCGTCATGGATGCCGAAAATCCGGGTGACTACCCGCATCACGTTGCCGTCAACGGCAGGGTAGGGGAGTTTGAAGGCGATGGAAGTGATTGCCGCCGCCGTATAATCCCCAATGCCTTTTAATTTAAGCACTTGTTCATAATCGGAAGGGAAAACGCCGTTATGCTTCTCTACGATCTGTTTTGCTGTGAAGTGCATATTACGGGCGCGGGAATAATAACCCAGCCCTTGCCACACCTTCAACACTTTCTCTATCGGGGCATTTGCTAAATCGCTGACAGAAGGGAACGTGTCGATAAATTTTTCGTAATAGTCCCAGCCTTGATTTACGCGGGTTTGTTGCAGAATGATTTCCGAGGCCCAGATTTTGTAAGGATCGTTGATGCCCCGCCAGGGCAAATCCCGGCGATGCTCTTCATACCAAAGTAATAGTTGTTTTGAAAAAGACACGAATTAGTGACTTTCAATAATTTGAAATAGCTCGTCCAATTTTGGCGTGAGGATGATTTCGGTGCGGCGGTTTTTAGCGCGTGCTTCCGTTGTGTTTTCCTCATCTACGGGTAGATACTCACTTCTTCCTGATGCGGATATCCGTTTGGGGTCGATCTTGCCGTATTTTAGCAACGACTTCACCACGGCGGTGGCGCGCATCACGCTCAGGTCCCAGTTGTCTTTCACTTGTCCCGATCCTCTATAAGGTACATTGTCGGTATGCCCTTCGATGAGGACGTTGATGTCAGCGTCTTGTACTAAGACCGTGGCTAACTCCTTCAGCGCTTTTTCCCCCTCGTTGCCCACTACCCAACTGCCGGAGGCAAAAAGAAGTTTCTCATCCATAGAGACATATACCTTCCCGTTTTTCTCATAAATATTCAGACCGCTGCCCTCGAAGCCTTTCAACGCATTGGACACTTTTTCTCGCAACGCTTTCACCTCCGCGTCTTTCTGATCAAGGATCGATTGTAATTCAAGCAATTTGCTCTCTTTATCGCGGAGTTCACTATTGGCTATTTCGAGGTCGTCACGTTGGCGGTTCAGTTCCATTTCCCGCTCATCCAACTGTGCTTTAATTTTGTCGATATCGCCCAACAACCGGGTCACTTCCGCATTGTTGTTAATATTCAGTTCCGCAAAATTCTTCAATAAATCATCGTAATCCCGTTTCGATTTGGCGTAATCCCGTTCGGTTTGGCGTAATTTACGGGAAAGCACGAGTGTGTCGTTCCGAAGCTGCTCAACCTGTGTGGTCAATAACGAGGAGGTCAGTTCCAACTCCTTGCTCTTGTTTTCATAGCTGATTTTCTCGGAAGTGATAAACGAAAGATCATCCGAACATCTCTTGTATTTTGCCTCCAATTCTTGGTATTTCGCTTTTGTCACGCAAGATGTGAAAGTGATGAGAATGCCGATAAGTCCGATGAATGCGATCCGTCTTTTCATATTTTCTATTATTAATATTAAAACCTACAAAAGTAAGATTCGGGGATGATCTTTTTTGCTGTTTCGATGAGAAGATATGAACAGAGAAGGGTTGATAAAGCTGCAGGCCGTTTTTCCCGAAACAATAGAAGCCCTTCTGCCTTTCCTTAGTATCTATATTATGTGGCGTTGCATATCTTCGATACCTGCGGCATGTAAAATTGGTTAGCCATTGCGACATGTTACAGGGGCTCTTAAACCGGAAACTTTTCACCCCTAAAATTAATTCTTTGGCAACGTTTTTCCATTCATAAAATTTCTTACTTTTGGCGACCGAAATAATGAACAAAACAATATAACATGGCAGAAAAGTTTACCGGAAAAATTTCCCAAATCATTGGTGCGGTAGTGGATGTTCGTTTTGACGAAGGTTGCACATTACCGCAGATTTACGACGCTTTAGAGATCGTTAAGGAGAATGGCGAAAAGATCATTCTTGAATGTGAACAGGATATTGGCGAAAATACTGTGCGCTGTATTGCGATGGACTCCACCGACGGCTTGATGAGAGGAATGGATGTGATCGCTACCGGCCACATGATTTCCATGCCCACGGGAAATATCAATGGGCGACTGCTTAACGTGATTGGTGAAAGTATCGACGGTATAGGGCCGATCGACTCACCGGTGCGTAAAAACATACATATTGATCCCCCGTCTTTTGAAAATCTTTCCACTTCGCAAGAGGTTTTGTATACCGGTATCAAGGTGATCGACCTTATCGGGCCGTATGCAAAAGGGGGTAAGATCGGGCTTTTTGGCGGTGCCGGTGTGGGTAAAACCGTGCTAATCATGGAAATGATCAATAACATCGCGAAAAACTACTCGGGGATGTCGGTGTTTGCCGGCGTGGGTGAACGAACCCGCGAAGGGAATGATCTCCTCCGCGAAATGATCGAGTCGGGCGTTATCCGTTACGGTGACGAGTTTAAGAAAAGCATGGAAAAAGGAGGCTGGGACTTGTCGAAAGTGGATAAAGAAGAACTGGCACAATCACAGATCGCATTGGTTTTCGGACAGATGAACGAACCCCCGGGAGCGCGTGCCAGAGTGGCGCTTTCCGGATTAACAGTAGCCGAGTATTACCGCGATGGTGATGAGGAGTCAGGTGGCCGCGATATATTGTTTTTCGTGGATAATATCTTCCGTTTCACACAAGCTGGTTCCGAGGTTTCAGCGTTGCTGGGACGTATGCCTTCAGCTGTGGGTTACCAACCAACTTTGGCGACTGAAATGGGCGTTTTGCAAGAACGTATTACTTCAACGAAAAGAGGGTCAATTACTTCCGTGCAAGCAATCTATGTGCCTGCCGATGACTTGACCGACCCCGCTCCGGCAACGACTTTCTCCCACTTGGACGCAACTACGGTGTTGAACCGTAAGATCTCCGAGTTGGGTATCTTCCCCGCCGTTGACCCGTTGGATTCAACATCCCGTATCCTGTCTCCCGATATTGTCGGTGAAGAACATTATAATACGGCACAACGCGTGGTTGAAACTTTGCAACGCTACCAAGAATTGCAAGATATCATCGCTATCCTCGGTATGGAAGAGCTTTCGGAAGAGGATAGAGGAGTCGTTCACCGCGCAAGACGTGTACAACGCTTCTTGTCACAACCCTTCTTTATGTCCGAGCAATTTACCGGTATTCCCGGAAGATTCGTTAATATCGAGGATACACTGAAAGGATTTAACATGATCTTAGACGGAGAACTGGATTACCTCCCTGAAACAGCATTTAGTTTCGTAGGTACTATCGAAGAAGCGATCGAAAAAGGACGCAAAGAACTTGAAGTAGCGAGCAACTAATCCCTGAAGCTATGCATTTGGATATAATAACTCCCGACAAAGTAATCTTCTCCGGCGAAATAACGTTGGTGCAGCTGCCTGGAATGGATGGACTTTTTGAGGTGCTGAAAAACCACGCTCCCATGATCGCCGCCCTAAAAAAAGGCGCGGCCAAAGTGGAAGTTGATGGGGGAAATCAATTTTTTGAAATTAACGGTGGAATAGTAGAAGTGCTGAATGATAAAGTGCTGGTGCTTGCAGAATAACTGAATGTGTAGGAAAATAACATATCTTTTTTTGCCACTACTTTTCTTCTTCTCCTGTGCTAATTTAGGCAATAGGATTGGGGCGGATAGTTATGCAGATAGCGTGGTTTGCTACCAACAGGAACTCTTAACACAAGTGGATACGTTTTTCCAATCTCTGTATTATGCGGATTATGATGCGGTGGAGTATTACTGGAAAGCAGTGAAACAACTTGAACACTTGCGGTTGCAGTTGGACGAATTGGGCGACTTCAGAAATGATGATATTCTCTATAACGAAAGTCTTAATTATTGCCATAATATTGATAATTTATTGGCGCACGAAGGGAAAAAATTGCTGGAACTCCATGAGTTCAAGGATGGATACGGTCGCTTTACTTGGCGTAAGGAGATAGACTCTCTGCTTAGAGCCTCCTACCATATCGTAAATACAAACCAGCAAGCATTTGATGCTGTGCTTGCAGAATTTTTAGATGAAAACGGATTCGATGTTGTAATGGATACCAACATGACTTCTAAATCCAACTTCGATCATCTGCCGGGATATGACCGATGAATATGCTGAATAATTATCATACACATAGTTTATATTGTGATGGCAAAGATTCCATTGCCGACATCGCCGCGGAGGCTGTGCGTAGAGGGTTTAATCAACTGGGCTTCTCTTCGCACGGTCCATTGCCTATTGAAACAGACTTTGCTATTAAAGAGGAAGATATGGGCGAATATGGTATTGCTATCGAAAATGCCAAACAAGATCATCCCGATTTAATGATCTTTAAAGCTCTTGAATGCGACTTCATTTCGCGGGTGTCAACACCATTCCATTTGTTCAAAACGAAATATAGTTTAGACTATATTATTGGAGGTGTACACTTGGTGATTCCGGAAAATTGTGATAAGCTTTGGTTTATCGACGGATCGTTGCAAAAAACTTACGATGATGGATTGCAGCAACTTTTCGGCGGAGATGCGAAAAAAGCGGTGACTCGCTTTTGGGAACAAACTTTTGAAATGATTGAAACCGAGGAGTTTGATATCATCGCTCATCTTGACAAAATTAAGATGCACAACAGAAATCGCTATTTTGCCGAAGATGAAGATTGGTATTTGAAATTGGTGGATCATGCTATTTATAGTATTAAAAAGAAAGAGCTGATTATTGAGGCAAATACCCGCGGTATCTATAAAGGACGATGTCCTGATCTATACCCTTCTGACTATATTATATATCACGCGGCAAAAATGGGTGTTCCTTTTGTCATCAGCAGTGATGCACATCAAGCCGTAGAACTCGGTCTCCATCACCGCGAATCTGAAATAAAACTGAAAGAATTGGGGGTGAAACATCTGGTCTCGCTACGAGATGGACGGTGGCAATAAAAAAACGACCCCATTTTAAATCAGAACAAACTATTTGTATTCTTTTTTGTTCTTCAAATTATCAAACCCATTTAAAAATCAGTTGATATGAAGAAATTGAATTTATTATTGCTTGCAGCTGTAGCTGTATTGTGTTTTACTGCTTGTAGCTCTGCACCGAAAGCGGAAAGCGAAATCCCTTCCGCAACCACAGTTGATAACAGCCAAAATTCGCTGGATTGGGACGGTGTTTACAGTAATGTGTTGCCTTGTGCAGATTGTGAAGGTATTCAGACCACGATTGTGCTAAACCGCGAAAATACCTACCAACGAATCACTCGATATTTGGGTGAAGATCCAACCGCTCTCACAGAAGAAGGTACTTTCAAGTGGGATGAAAAAGGGCGGAAGATTATTTTAGAAGGAGAGCAAACTGTTGCGCCCCGTTACTACCTTGTAGAGGAAAATCGTCTTCATCAATTGGATATTGATGGCAAAGAGATCGTTACAGAAAACCAAGAACAGTATTTTTTGCCTAAAGTAGATGATGTAGTTGGGCACTATTGGAAACTGATTGAAGTCTACGGAACTCCTGTGCCAGAGGAGATGCACAAAGAACCATTCTTGAGGTTTCAGGTGCAAGATAATCGATTGGAAGGAAATGCCGGATGTAATTCACTCTCGGGAAGATATATTATCCGCAACGGAAATCGGCTGGAAATACCGCCGCTTGCTATGACTATGATGGCTTGTCTCGACATGGAGGTGGAGTCCAAAATGGTGAAAGCCTTGGGAATCGTCGATAGCTATACTGTTCTTGGAGATACGCTATCCTTGAATAGGGCAAGAATGGCGCCATTGGCGAAATTCATCCGAAAATAAGTGTAAAAGTGGATTTGTTACTTCAAATTCCAATAAAATTCTTCCGTTAATTGCCGATATTCTTTTGTGTAGTTTCCGGTTTCATCTCGAATAGCCAAGGTCGTTTCCGTGAAATTTCCCACAAATATTTTTTGAAAACCCGCTACAATTCGGTTGACGGGTTTGTTTTTTTTAGGATGGATTTGACAGTAATATTTTAAAAACAAGCGATTTCTGGTTAATTTTTCAAATTCGGCAAATTCGGCAACGGGGAGAATCAGGTAAAACTCGCCGTTATTATCTAATAATTGTATGATGCTGTTGATTAGATCTTGAAAAGATAGATTGTCGTCTCGGTGTTTGCTTTTTTCCAACGATGCGGTTGCAGGTTTTAACGATGCGGAAAAATAGGGTGGATTGCTCACAATTAAATCGAAAGTTTGGTCGCCGTTTTGAGCTAAGTCTTGCACGCTTTCTTTTCGAAAATTGACGGAAAGGTTTTGAATAGGAGGGAAGGTCGAATTGTTTTCATCCGCCTCTTTGATAGAATCCTTGTCAATGTCAATGCCGAGAATTTGTGTCGGAGGGATTGTTAATTTCCGGTGTTTATCGGCTAAACAGAAAGCGATTATACCACATCCGGTGCCAATATCCAAGATGTTTGTTTTATGTCCGATAGGAACAAGCGCAGAAAGCAATACGCTGTCGGTGCCGATTTTTAGCGTACTTCGGTGATGGGATAGCGAGAAATTCTTAAACCGAAACATGACGGTTATTTACCCAAGTAAATGTCGATTAGTCCGTCGGGAGCTTCAATATACATGATCTTATTTTCCCGATCCAGTTTTTTGATGAACTCATCCACGGCCGGAATCAAAATCTCCGTATTGTTGAGGTTGATCTGCATGATCGGTTGTTGGCTCAGGTCGATGAAGTCGCTGATGATGCCGATGTCACCATGATGTGCATCTACCACATGGAAGCCGATCACTTCGTGGAAATAGAACTGGTTGCCCGAAAGTGGAGGTAGCATGTTAAGGGGGAGATAGAGCTCGCACTTTATCAAATCCTTGGCTTCATCCGCGTCAAGATCTTGAAATGATATCACGGCTTGATTGCCATTTCTCAATTGGAAACTCTCGATCATATAGGGGATCAATTCGCCATCGAGATCGATAAAAACAGCGTCTAAGTTTTGATAACTTTCAGGTCTGTCGGTATCTAAATAGACAAATAGTTGCCCTTTAAATCCGAACGGTTTGGTGATGACGCCTAAATAGAAGAAATCTTTGTGTGTCATATTGTATAAAAAAAGAGGTTGTCCTCTATGTGTATTCAGACAGCCTCTTTGTTATTTATGGTTAAATAATGCCTATTCTTCTGTGGTTTCGGGAGTTTCTTCCGCAACTTCAACGGTAGCATCAGTGGTTTCTTCAACTTCCGCTGCTTCAGTTTCTTCTGCTTCAGCGGTGGCTTTAGCTGCTTCTGCTGCTTCTTGCGCATATTTCGCGGCCACTTTTGCAGAGATCGCTTCTCTTACCTTTGTTTCAGCTTCGATACGTTTTTTCAATTCCGCTCTCTCTTTGTCTTGTTTGTTGCGTTGTTCATTGCTGAGTTTGCTCTCTTTGTCTTGTTTCCAAGCATCGAATTTGCGTTCGGCATCCATTTCGGTAAGAGCGCCTTTTGCTATACCGCCTCTAAGGTGTTTCATTAAATAAACGCCTTCTTTTTTGAGTAATGCGCGCACTGTGTCCGATGGTGACGCACCCGTTTCCACCCAATACAAGGCCCGGTCAAAATTAATGTTGATTGTCGCAGGATGTGTCAAAGGGTTGTAGGTGCCGATTTTTTCAATAAAACGTCCGTCACGTGGTGCCCGACCATCCGCGATTACAATGTGATAAAACGGTTGATTCTTTTTACCGTGTCTTTGTAATCTGATTCTTGTTGCCATACTAAATTTACTTGTTTTATTATAAATAATTTAAGGGGTGCAAAAATAGAAAATTTCCGCATATAAAATAGACGTTCAGAAAAATATTTTTTAAAAAGTGGTGTGGTATCTATTTTTTTGTATTTTTGCCGCCGTAAAAAACAATGGCCCCGTAGCTCAACTGAATAGAGTATTTGACTACGGATCAAAAGGTTCCAGGTTTGAATCCTGGCGGGGTCACAAGGAAAACGCTAACATCTTGAAATTAAAGTGTTGGCGTTTTTCTTTTTGCGTATTGTGCAGCAAACGCTATACCGCTATAAGATGAGCGTTGTATGATGCCGCTTGGTGGTTGTCAATAATGGGTGTGGCAATGCGTTAAATTTATCCTATTTTTGCAACTTATTACAGATAATACCATGCGTTTACTGGAAAATAGATTTATCAACAAGGAATTATGGAATAGGAGTGTGGAAAATTCTTCCTTTCCAACGATCTTTGCCGATTACGATATTTTGACCCTTGCGTCTCCAGGATGGAAAGCGCTGGTGCTTGGTGAATACGAGTATGTGATGCCGTTGCCGACTAAAGCTAAGTTAGGCGTGAAATATGTGTATACGCCATTTTTCATGTCGCAGCTGGGCATTTTTTCAAAAAATGAGATCACTCCGGAGGTCACCATGCTTTTTTTTAATAGCATACCATATATATATAGGCAGATTGATCTCTTGCTTGCACCGGGTAATTATTCGGATAACAGTTTGATTAATCCAATCGAAATGCATACCTATCAAATGAGGCTCAATAGACCGTATGTTTTATTGGAACAACGTTTCTCGGAAAATACAAAAAGAAATATTAAGGCTGCGGAAAAGGCGGGTTTAACATATACAACGCAGCTTTCTGTGGGTGAAGTGATCGGACTGTTTAAAAACGGACGAGGGAAAGATAAGTCTATTCGGTATAATAAAAAAGATTATCGGTTGTTGGAGGAAATGGCTGGTTGCGCTTCAAAAAAAGGGATGCTGGATATTGTGGGTGTGCGGGATGATGAAGGGCGGCTGCTCGCCGGGGCGCTCTTTCTGCGAGACTATCAATGTATCCGGTTTTGGTTTTCCGGGCGAGACTATCGTTTTCCCGAAAAGAAGGCGATGTTTTTCCTGCTTAACGAATATCTGAAAGTCAACGAAAAACAAGATCTTTTGTTTGATTTTAACGGTTCAATGAATGAAAACGTGGCTCGGTTCTATAAAGGATTCGGTGGGGAGCAATGCAGTTTTCCGTTTGTTAACCTGCGAAGATATTCCTACTTGTCGCCATTTATAAAGATGTATAAAACAATCATAAAACAAGAAAAATCATGAAATCAGTTCGCTATTTAGGTCAAGAAAATTCGCTTTTTAACACATTTATTTCGGAATTGCGTAGTGCGGAGATACAGAAAGACAGCATGCGTTTCCGGAGGAATTTGGAGCGGATAGGAGAAATTTTTGCTTATGAGATTAGTAAGGAGCTTGAAGTTGCTGATCAAGAAATCGTTACCCCGCTGGGCATTGCTAATATGAAGCTCATCCAGGAGCGGCCGGTGTTAGCGACTATCCTCCGTGCGGGATTGCCCTTGCATCAAGGATTCCTTAACTATTTTGATGATGCGGACAACGCATTTATCTCCGCTTATCGAAAGCATTATCGTGACGGATCTTTCGAAATACAAGTGGATTACATGTCTGCGCCCCAATTAGACGATCGTATCCTTATTATTTCTGATCCAATGCTGGCGACAGGCAAGTCAATGTTCTTGGCGTATCAGGAGCTGTTGGCGAATGGCGTTCCCAAACACACGCATTTGGTTTCTTCTATTGCCAGTGTGCAAGGTGTTGAGTATTTGCAATCTAAACTCTCTCCTGTTAATTGTACAATTTGGGTTGGCGCTGTTGATGAGGAATTGACGGCGCAATCTTACATCGTGCCGGGTTTAGGCGATGCCGGAGATTTAGCATACGGGTATAAAACATCGGAATAGATTTGATGAAGTGACTCGAGCTGAATTTTAATCCGAACTCCTTTCGTAGTTGCCGTACATTTATCGAAAGTATATCCCCCTGGTGGAATTCAGCTTTGTGATAGGATGGAGCGGATTTCCCCGTTTGTTTATCAACTTCTTTTTGTTTAAAAAAAAGCGTTCGATCAAAAAAAGATCGAACGCTTTTTTTAGTGCTTGTGCTTTTCTGCTTTTTAAATTCCCAATTTACTCCATTTTTTTCCAGAAATTTCTATTTTCTATTTTTGATTTAGTTATTTAAATATGTTATCTTCTGTTTTTCAATTAATTACATTATAATTTTAGGAGAATTATAATTGTTAGTAAATCAGTAAAATAGAAAATAATTTGAATTGTTGATAACTTTATTCCAATCTATTCCACTTTGATTATTAATGAATTACAAGTATAAATATGGGAAATATCTGGGTTTTATGAATATTGCTGGAATTGTTGAAAGAATTTGTGTATTTTTGGCGAGTTATTAATAGAATAAAATGGCCGTTCCGAGATTTGGTTATTGGGAAGCAACGATTGAGAAGCACGGGAGATTAAAACTTCCAAGTGCGCTCATTAAGGCGTTGCCCGAAGATGAACGGAAGGAGCTTTGGATTACCCATGGTTTTGGAAAGCACATCATGCTTTGGACCGCCAGTGCTTTTGATGCGAAAATGAAAGATTTGGATAAGTTGAATCCTAATGAAATAGCTTCAAAAAAGTATCGAAATGCGTTCTTACGTAATCTCACGCACGTGGATATCGATGCGCAAGACCGTTTTGTGATTCCCAAGCCGCTGTTAGAAGCTTATAATGTGGTAAAGGATGTGGTGCTTGTTTTGGCAAAAGGGCAAATCGAGCTTTGGGATTTGGCAGAATACAATGCGGCATTCGCCATGTCGCCCGAGGAGTTTGCCGAGCTGAACCAAGATGTGGAAGGTAAGATCCGCAATCAATCCAACGATGATTTAAATAACCTGCTAAATAGTAACTAATGTATAGCTATCACCAACCGGTATTGTTGCATGAGAGCGTGAGCGCTCTTATAACGGATCCCGACGGGATTTATGTCGATGTTACTTTTGGCGGAGGCGGTCATTCGCAAGCTATTTTACAGAGAATCAGTGATAAAGGGAGATTGATCGCTTTTGATCAAGATCCCGATAGTGAAAAGAATATTCCCGATGATCCCCGCTTTACCTTTGTTCCTTGTAATTTCTCATTTCTGAATAAGTTCCTTCGCTATCACAACGCTTTTCCCGTGGATGGGATTTTGGCCGACTTCGGTGTTTCTTCCTATCAGTTTGATACGCCGGAACGCGGATTCTCTTACAGGTTTGATGGGAAGCTGGATATGCGGATGAATCCGGGTAAAGGTATTACGGCAGGAGATGTTATTAACGATTATCCCGAGCAGAAGTTGATGAAAGTTTTTTTCCAGTATGGAGAATTGAGTAATGCGAGAAAAATCGCCAACAAGATCGCTGCCGATAGACTGATGCAAAAGATAACTACTACAACGGAATTGGTGGAGTGCCTCAAACCGCTGATCCCGGCACATAAAGAGAATAAAATACTCTCGCAGTTATTTCAAGCTCTTCGTATAGAGGTGAATGCGGAGATGGAGGTGATCGAAAAATTCTTGCTGCAAACTACAGACGCATTGAAGCAGGGAGGCAAATTAGTGACAATAGCGTACCACTCCTTGGAAGACCGGTTGGTGAAAAATTTCATGCGTTCGGGAAATTTGGAAGGAAAGATCGAAAAGGATTTTTATGGAAATCCACTCATACCGTTCACTTCCGTGATATCGAAAGCGCAGATACCGGATGCGGAAGAGATAGAGCGTAACCCAAGGGCAAGAAGTGCCAAAATGAGAACGGCAACGAAAAAATAACGATGAAAACAGCTAATAGGAAAGCGAAAAAGGAGAAAAAAGAGGAGAAAAGAAGTGCCTTTTGGGCCTTTATGGGTGGTGATTTCCTGTTGCACAAAAAGGTCACGCAATTCTACCCCTATCTTGTTATGCTAATCTTGCTGGCCGCTATCATCATCGCCAACGATAATTGGATCAGGAGAAAAGAGAAGAAATTAGAACGCATTGAAAATGAGTATAAAAATACAGTTTCAAAAATTAAAAAACAGAATGAGTTTCTTCCATACGATACCGCGGAAAAAGTGATGCAGTTGTTGAAGGAAGAGGGTTTCACGAAGGATGAAAAGAAATTGTATAAAATCCCTGTGCAGAGTAGTGATATAAACAAAAAATAAGGAAAAAGTAGTAATGGATAAAAACGCAGTAAAGCAATCAAATGGGCGCATGTTTTTGATTTACGGTGTCTTAGTGATATTCGCACTGTATTGCTTTATCCGTATTCTCACGTTGGGTATCCGGGATCGCGCGCTTTTTATGGGTGAGAGTGATAAGTGCTTGGATAAAACCATTGCCGGTTGGGATACGATGCCCCTCGCGAAAGATCCGAATTGTAACTGTTTTGTTGAAATCAACGAAAAAATGCCCCGCCGCGGAGATATTTATGACAGTAAAGGCCGTGTGCTTGCCAGTTCCATTTTGATCTATGATTTTACGATCGATGGACGGGATTTCAACAATACGAACAAACGCTACAAAATAAGAGATGCTAATAATATAGGGAAAGATCCTGATTATGTCCCGAAATATCTGACTGAAAAACAGATCGATTCTACTATAGAGGTTTTAGCGCCGGTACTACATGGCGTATTTAAGGATCGGTTTAACAAAAATGTGGACTATTATCGGGCGAAATTGACGCAAGCGTTGAAGGATTCCGCCATTGTTCTTATCCACCATTCTAATCCTAATGACGATCGTTACTGGATTGTGGATGACGATATTGATTCGATCACCAAATTCGGAATTTTCACAAAGGCTAATTTCCGGAGATCACTCAACTTGAACCCGCAGCTGGCGCGGCTGAATCCTTATGGGGAGCTGGCTAAGCGAGCCATCGGGTATGAACATAATCAACAGTGGAACGGGCTTGAGTATGAGATGGATACCTTTCTTCGCGGCACACCCGGCGCACAAAAGAAAGTGGTGGTCAATCTGATCGATATACCGATGAAGGGTGAGACAACGCCGAAAAATGGCTACGACGTACATACAACTATTGATCTTGATATACAATACGTTGTCCAGAATGAGTTGTATAAAGCTTTGCGCAATAATAACGCGGGATTGGGCTGTGTTGTAGTGATGGATGTGAAGACCGGTGAAGTGAAGGCGATCTCAAATCTTACAAGTATGGATACGTCACACACTTACTATAAGGAGGTTACAAATTTCGCCGTCAATATGCAGATAGAACCGGGTTCTACATTCAAGCTGGCCTCTTTGTTGGCGTATTTAGAGCGAACACCGAATGACAGCATAAAGAAGTATCCGATTTTGGCAAATACTTTCCAGGTAAAACGCCCGTCAGGAAGAATTATGAACTACCCGAAAGTAGATGAACCCGGTCGAAGCAGGGAGATGGCTTATCCCATAGAGGCCTTCCAGCGCTCGTCAAATGTGGGGATCGCTTCTATGATTTTCGATAAATATACCGGCTATGAAGACTTTCTTAACAAACTAGACTCAATGGGGTTGACCAATACGTTTTTTACTCATTTGGGCACTTCGCCGGCGCCGGAATTGAAACGATGGGTGCGTGATGATGATTTCCATACCTACTATAACGCATGTTTTGGAACGGGAATCAGTACAACGCCGATTCAAACATTGACTTATTTCAATGCCGTGGCCAACAACGGAAAAATGATCGCGCCGCTTTTTGTGAAATGTGTCACTAATGGGAAAGATACGATCGCAAAGTTTGAAGCCGAGGTGCTGAAGGAGCAAATTTGCCAGCCAAGTACAGTGGCACGAGCAAAAGTTTATTTGGAATCTGTGGTTACAGGAGAATTCGGTACGGCGCGTCGGTACCGCAATTTCGCTTATCCGTTTGCCGGCAAAACCGGTACCCGCGACTTGTGGACGAAAGGCGGTTATTTGAAAAATCGGAATAGCGTCTCTTTTTGTGGCTATTTCCCCGCAGATGAGCCAAAATATTCTTGTATTGTCTTTATTTATGATGTTCACAAGAAAAGCTCCATCGCAGTAGACGCTTTCGCTAAAATCACGCAGCAAATCATGAGTATGACCGATTATGATAATATGCGGATGGTAGAACCTGACACCACAGTTTCCTTCCCTAAAGGCGAAAGAGTAATCTCCGGAAAAGATCTCTATGTTATCCAAGAAAAGTATAACTCGAAGCGAGAAATGGCTGTTGATCCGGATTATTATTATGAGTTGGCAGATAACGATATTTATGAGTTAATAGAAGTGGCTGAAAATGAAGAAGGTATTCCCGATGTATTGATGATGAGTGCTTCGGATGCGATTTCCCAGCTGCAATCCAAAGGTTACAAAACAAAAATCATAGGAAAAGGAGTGGTGAAAAGACAATCTGTTCCTGACCAAAATAAAACGATAACACTAACGCTTGGCCTATAGATCCTTCACTTTGTCGCAAACTTTTGAAAAGATCTATCCAAGCCAACTTTTTTGAACGTGAAGAAACTTGATGATTTATTGAGATTTATCAAAGCAGAGCGTATTATTGGAAATAATGAAAAATTCATCTCCGACATTACGTTCGACACCCGGACAATCACCTCCGATCCCGTTTCGATTGCGCAACCGTTATTTGTAGCCCAAAAAGGGACCAATGTTGATGGTGAACAGTTTATAGTAACGGCAATCGAGAATGGCGCCGGTGTGATTGTTTGCGAATCAATCCCTCGATACACATCTCCTGATGTCACGTATCTGATTGTCAATAACGCCTCAGAAACATTGGGGCAGTTGGCGTCCGCATTTTACGATTACCCATCACAGCAACTTCACTTAGTAGGCATTACGGGGACAAATGGGAAAACGACCGTTGCCACGTTGCTATATCAGCTTTTCCGCTCATTGGGTCATTCCGTGGGACTAATTTCCACAATAGAGAACAGAATCAACGATGAGGTGATTCCTTCCACACATACCACGCCGGATGCAGTACAGCTGAACAGGCTGTTAAGTCGCATGGTGATGGAGGGTTGCGAATATTGTTTTATGGAAGTGAGTTCCCATGCGGTGCATCAGAATCGCATCAGCGGATTGGAGTTCAGAGGTGGTGTTTTTACCAATATCACGCACGACCATCTTGATTTCCACAAGACTTTTGCAGCGTATATCAAAGCGAAACAGGGCTTTTTCAATATGTTGACATCCGATGCTTTCGCTCTAACTAATAGAGATGATCGAAATGGTGCCGTCATGGCGCAAAATAGTAAGGCGAATGTAAAAACATACAGCTTAAATAATTATGCGGATTTCAAAGGAAAAATCATAGACAATAGTTTCGAAGGGCTGCAACTCGTCGTTGATAATGAAGAGGTCTTTTTTAAGCTGACAGGTAAATTCAACGCGTACAATCTGTTAGCGATTTATGGAACAGCGATTTTGTTAGGTGAAAACAAAGACGACGTGTTGGTGGCGATGAGCAATTTGGAGAGTGCCGCCGGCCGGTTCCAGCTCATCCGCGGAACAGAAGGGCGCATTGCTATCATCGATTACGCCCATACACCCGATGCCTTGCAGAATGTGTTGTCAACAATAAAAGAGATCACGCAGCATAGTGTGGAAATTATTACCGTGGTGGGCTGTGGCGGTGATCGTGATGCGCTAAAACGCCCGGTAATGGCTGAAAATGCTTGTAAAATCAGTAATAAAGTGATTCTCACTTCCGATAATCCGCGGACGGAAGACCCATATAAGATATTGAAAGAGATGGAAGAAGGTGTGCCCGTAGCATTTCGACAGAATGTGCTCGTGATCGAAAACCGACGTTCAGCAATTCAAACCGCATGTATGATGCTGCAGCCTTCGGGCGTACTGCTTGTGGCGGGAAAAGGTCATGAGAATTATCAGGATGTGAATGGTGTGAAACATCATTTTGATGATTCGGAAACCGTCAGCGAGTTTTTTAATTTACCACTAAAAAAATAAAATGCCATGTTATACTACCTGTTCGATTGGTTGGCCACAATGGATTTTCCAGGCGCAAGATTATTTCAGTATATCTCGTTCCGCGCTTCTTTGGCTATTATTATTTCGCTTTTTATCTCATTGATCATTGGGAAAAAAGTGATCAATATTTTGCGCAAAAAACAGATAGGGGAAGATATTCGAGATCTTGGATTGGCAGGACAAATGGAGAAAAAAGGTACGCCGACCATGGGAGGATTACTCATTATCGCTTCAATTTTGGTGCCGGTATTGTTGCTGACTAAATTGCATAATATTTACATTATTCTCATGATTTTTACCACAATATGGTTGGGAATATTGGGATTTGCGGATGATTATATCAAGGTCTATAAAAAAAATAAAGACGGATTGTCAGGAAAGAAAAAGTTGCTGGGACAGATTATTCTGGGTGTTATCGTCGGCGTGGTGATGGCATTCCATCCTGATGTGGTGATTAAGGAGAAAATTGATAGAACAGAATTTACAACTACAGACCAGATTTTTACTTTCGACAATGCGCAAAAAACGGAGACGGCGTTTACTAATAGCCCCGCCGAACATTCGACCAAAACAACCATCCCATTCATCAAGAATAATGAATTTGACTATGCTTGGTTGACGAATTGGATTGGTGATGATTCGGGTGTTGTTGGTACTATCGTCTATATTTTGATTATCATCTTCGTCATCGCCGCTGTCTCAAATGGAGCTAATCTTACGGATGGATTGGATGGATTGGCAACAGGGACTTCGTCGGTGATTGCCGTTGGGATTGCGGTGTTAGCTTACGTTTCAGGGAACGCCATCTTCGCCGATTACCTCAATATCATGTATATCCCGAATATTAGCGAGGTGGTTATTTTTACTGCATCGCTGATCGGTGCTTGTATCGGATTCTACTGGTGGAATTGCTACCCGGCGCAGATTTTTATGGGGGATACCGGTAGCTTGACCTTGGGTGGTATCATTGCGGTGCTCTGTATTATTATTCGCAAAGAGCTGCTCATTCCAATCCTGTGTGGAGTATTTGTGGTGCAGTCATTGTCGGTGATCATCCAAGTTTGTTACTTCAAATACACTAAGAAAAAATACGGAGAGGGCAAGCGTTACCTCCTCATGGCACCACTTCACCATCATTATCAGAAAAAAGGATTGCATGAGTCCAAAATTGTGCAACGCTTCATTGTGGTGGGGATCATGCTTGCCGTGCTTACTGTTGTTACTCTCAAGGTTAGATAGGTGATTTTGATTAGGTAGATGATTTTTATAATGTAATAAATATAATAATATGTATAGCGAAGAAAAAAATAAAAGAACATTGGTGCAATCATTAAATGGTCACTTGGTTGCCACGCGAAAAGCCAATTTGAAAGAAATTTTCTCCAGTTTTGAATACGGGGAATTTCGCGTACACTTGTGCAGGAGTATCCGGCAAGTCGACTTTTTCGATGATTCGCAAGCGGTAAATTCCGATTCGGTTTGGTATGCGCTTGAAAAGATCAAAAGACCGGTCACTTGGATTATGAATATCAGTCACTTGGATGATATTGAAGATGCTCTGGCTATCAGTGTGGCAGCGAAGGTGAAACGAATAGTTGTGCAAGGTGTTTACAATGCAGAGGTTATAGATTTCTTTAGTGGGATAGGCATGTCGATTTCGTTTGCTGTGACTATGGAAGATGCCGTGCGGGTTGCCTTTTACGCTTCCGATCCGGGTGATGCAGTATTATATTCGCCGGGGGCGCTTAGTCGTGGTATTGTGACTTCTGTAGCCGAAAGAAGCAGCAAATTTAGAAATGCCATAGCACAGTTATAGCGGATTATGGAGAAAGTATCGAGACTCAACACTTACTTCCGGGGCGATAAAGTGATCTTGATCATTGCGGTCATTTTGTCGCTGATATCCTTTTATATTGTTCCGAGTTCCACGCATCGTTTTGGGAGCCAAATGATTCATATTCTTGCTTGTTATGGCGCTATGATTCTGTTTTATAAAATCGATTACCGTACGCTTTCCGCCGGTTCCGACTTGCTTCTCATTTTTGCATTTGTCCTTGCCATTCTCACCGTTTTTGTCGGCACCGATGACCGCTCTGTCACAATTGGGGGATTCAGTATGCAAACATTCTATTTTATTGGTTTTCTGTTGATCTTCTTTATCTCTAAATTTATCGCTATACGACTTAATAAGGGAGAAGAGCTCTCAACCAAAGAAACCCTGATATTATTCGGTATTATCGGCATATTCTGTTTGTTGTTCGCCAAATCTAATCTATCTACAGCCATCATTTTGGGTGTTTCTTGCTTCGCTATTTTGTTTATTGGAAATCTGGATCGCAAATATCTTTTCGGATTTATTGCCATGGCTATGGTGGTGGGAGTAATTTATTTCGGCTTTGGTTTAGGAAAGTCCGACACAGGTATCAGCCGTGTTTCCAATTTTAGTGCTAGTCGTAATTTTGATCAAGTGCCCGATCGCGAAACAAGTTTATATATTAAACAAATGGTGTTGGCGCAAGCGGCAATAGCCCGCTCTGCTTGGACTCCTGCCGGGCCGGGACAAGGCGAGATCAAAAATGTGTTGGCGGAAAAAGAGACCGATTATGTATATGCTACTGTGGTGGAAGAGGTTGGTATTGTTGTCGGCGGATTAATCATCTTGCTCTACCTGATTTTGTTCTTTCGTGCTATGCGTGTCGCACGGTTGAGCGAAGGTTATTTCGGACGGTTGTTGGCCATTGGTATTGGTTTCTGGATCACTTTTCAAGCGCTGATCCATATTGGAGTGAACTGCGCTGCGATTCCTGCTACAGGTCAAACCTTGCCGCTGATCAGTCGGGGTGGGTCATCGCTGCTCTTCTCTGGTATTATGTTTGGCATGCTGCTTAATATCAGTAAAAATACAGAAAATGAAAAGTATAGTTTCTGAAAGAGTGTTTTGCCATTTTTTTGTCAGATTTGACATGCTCCCCTGTCAGTTTTTCATCTCTTTTTGACAAGAATGGCAGTATTCTCTCCGGAAAGAATATTTATCGCCTAATTTTCGAGTGGCATAGTTGTTGTTTAAATAATGGATGTGAAAAAACAGTAACAATTTAAAAACTCTCATTATGGAAACAAGTAGTATGTTAATCGACAGAGTGTTGAATTTTGATCAAGGATTACGACAATATGCACGCTCATTAACCATGAATCACGAAGATGCTAGCGACTTAGTGCAGGACACGTACATGAAAGTTATGCAAAATAGCGATTATTATAAAGAAGATACAAATTTGAAGGCTTGGGTGTACACGATCATGAAGAATACTTTCATAAATAATTATCGCCGCAAACAACGTTCTAAGGTGGTAGTTGAGCAACGTGAGGATTTATACCATTTGAACAACTTTGTTTCTAGCCCTTCTGATGCTGCTGATATGAATTTCTACGTGAAAGATATCAATGAGAAGATATTGGAAAAGAAGGAAGATCAACGGAAGCCTTTCGAGATGTTTTTGGATGGATTCAAATATCAAGAGATCGCCGATGAAATGAACATCTCTATTGGAACGGTGAAAAGTCGGATTTTCTTTACCCGTAAAAAATTAATGGAAGATTTAAAAGATTATGTGACACCTACTTACGAACCAAGAATAGCATAAATACAGTGAAGATAGAATAAAATAGGAAGTTTTTCGTTAAGAAGACTTCTTATTTTTGATAATATGAGAACAATTAGTAATAACCTAAAAAAGAAATTATGAAGAAGTTTTTAGTTACATTAAGTATTGTATTGTGTACTGTGGCGGTGGCAACCGCTCAACCTCGGGCTATTGGAGCGCGCTTGGGTGGTGATATAGATTTTTCGTATCAGCATAGCTTAGGGGATAATATGTTGGATCTGTCTGCGGGTTTAGGGCTTGGCAAGGGCTTCATGTCTTTTGGTGTTGCCGGTGCCTATGATTGGATATTCCCCCTCAGCGGCTGGCAATATGACGGTGATTGGAATTTTTATGTCGGTCCGGGCTTGGGCTTGCATATCATGACGGAAAGTCCTGTTTTCGCGCTTAGTATCGGTGGGCAGGTGGGGATTGAATATGCTTTTGAAATCCCGCTGAATCTCAGTTTGGATTATCGGCCCATGATCAATTTGTTAGGCTTCGGTAGTAAAACATGGGGGCATTTTTACGGACTTGCATTGGGCGTTCGATATAGATTCTAAATTCGATGATATTATAGTAATAAAAAAAGAGGCTCTAAAGCCTCTTTTTTTATTACTTCACTTGAGATTTTATTCTGAGTTCTTCCAACCCTTCAAATAATTCGGGTAATTTCTTTAAGTATGCCATCTCTTTCCATTTTTTACGTGCTTCGATGGCAGGTATGCCAAAGAGCACTTGTCCTTCTTCACTAACGTTCTTGTCGATGGCAGATAGTGCTAATAGCGTGGTGCGCGGCGCAATGTAGAGGTCTTTGTTTACGCTGGATTTCGCCCAAATGATGCATTCATCATCGATGAATGTGCATCCGGCGATGGCGCTTTGCGATCCGATCAGGCAGTGATTGCCAATGTGTGTATCGTGACCGATTTGGACTAAATTGTCAAATTTTGTTCCTTTGCCGATGAATGTGTCACCCGAAACACCTTTGTCTATAGTCACGTTGGAGCCAATTTCCACATCATCGCAGATAATGGTTCTGCCACAAGAGTGGAGCTTTTTCCAGCCGTCTTCACGTTTTTGGAAATAAAAAGCATCGCCACCGATCACGCTGCCCGAATGAATGATAACATTGTCGCCGATAGTCGTATCAGCATAGATACTCACATTGGAGTGGATCACGCAGTTTCTGCCGATTTTCACATTTTCACCGATGAAAACGTTGGGTTGGATAATCGTGCCCTCGCCAATTTCAGCATCTGTGTTGATCGGTTCTTTTTGTGGATTAAACTGGACGAAATGCTTCACCACCTTGAGGAAATCATCCAAAGGGTCTTCGGTGATGATAATGGCTTTGCCTTCGGGGATATCAACGTCTTTATTGATTAGAATTACACTGGCGAGACTATTCAATACTTTTTCGTAGTATTTAGGATGATCCACGAATGAGATGTCGCCGGGCTCAACGGAATGAATCTCGTTAATTCCGTTGATTTTCAACTGGGTATTTCCCTTCACGATGTTATTTCCACCGATTATGCCACATAGGTCGTCGATGGATAATGGATTGCTAAATCTCATGTTATTTTACTCTTTCCGAATACTTATTGGTGCGAGTATCCACTTTTATTTTTTCACCGGTTTCGATGAAAAGGGGAACAAAAACTTCCGCACCGGTCTCCACAATGGCTCTTTTGGCAGCATTAGTTGCCGTATCTCCCTTAACTCCAGGTTCTGTATAAGTAACTTCTAAGTCAACGAAAGAGGGGAGCTCACAAGTTAGTGGCGTGTCGGTGTCGGCATGGTACATGATCTCAACACCCTGTCCCTCTTTTAAAAGACCTGGGTTGTTGATCAGCCCTTCCTCTATAGCCAATTGCTCATAAGTTTCCAAGTGCATGAAATTGTAAGTGGAATCACCTTCCTTATATAAGAATTGGTACGGACGACGTTCAACACGCGCCAAATCTATCTTCACGCCCGCCGTGAAAGTATTTTCTAATACTCTGCCGGTTTTCAAATTTCTTAATTTAGATCGAACAAACGCAGGACCTTTGCCAGGTTTAACGTGTTGAAATTCAACAATAGACCATAGTTCGTTGTTGAATTCTATGCAAAGTCCGTTTCTAAAATCCGCTGTAGTTGCCATATTCTAATACTATTTTATGAATACCAATTTTTGAGCGCACAAAATTACACTTTTTACCGAGATCAAAAGAGGGCTTAACATTTATTAAGAAACAAGGTGCCTCCCCTCCTCTTTTTTGTGGAGAAATGCAATATGGGTTTGAATTAATAATAATTTTATATATCTTTGCAAAGTATTTACGTAATAATATATGATATGCTAATCAGAACTTACAGTTGTGCATTGATGGGGGTGGCGGCAATTCCCATCACAATCGAAGTTAATGTGAATATTGGGATTAACTTCTTTTTAGTTGGGTTGCCGGACAGTGCCGTGAGAGAGAGCCAACAACGCATTGACTCCGCTTTGAAAAATTATGGCTATAGTATACTCGGTAAAAAAATAGTCATCAATATGGCGCCGGCAGATATCCGGAAGGAAGGTTCCGCTTTTGACCTGACACTGGCCACCGGAATTTTGATTGCCACTGAACAGATCAAAGATGAGAAAGGTGTAGAGGATTATTATATTATGGGTGAGTTGTCGTTGGATGGCACGCTGCAGCCAGTCAGAGGAGCATTGCCTGTTGCCATTGAAGCGCTAAAACAAGGAAAAAAAGGAATTATTCTTCCAATCCAAAATGCTAAAGAAGCTGCTATCGTTCAGAATATCGATGTTTTGGGAGTGGAAAACATCAAACAAGTGATCGATTTTTTTAACGAAGGGATTCCTATTCCGAAAATTGAACTAGATACGCGCAATGAGTTTCAGCGCAGTCTTAATAATTACGAGTTTGATTTTTCAGAGGTGAAGGGGCAGGAAAATATTAAACGGGCCTTGGAAATTGCGGCGGGCGGCGGGCATAATGTGATTTTGATTGGTTCACCCGGCTCGGGGAAAACGATGCTGGCGAAACGATTGCCATCAATACTGCCGCCACTTTCGTTGAACGAGGCATTGGAGACTACGAAAATACACTCTGTGGCAGGAAAGATGGGGCGTTTCAGCTCGCTGATCTCTGTCCGTCCCTTCCGCTCGCCGCATCATACGATCAGCGATGTCGCATTGGTAGGCGGCGGTACGCATCCACAACCCGGTGAAATTTCGCTGGCACACAACGGAGTGCTCTTTTTGGACGAACTCCCCGAATTTAAGCGGACAGTGCTGGAGGTGATGCGCCAACCGTTAGAAGATCGCTATGTGACTATTTCTCGCTCAAAATACAGCGTGGATTTTCCCTCTTCATTCATGTTTATTGCGGCGATGAATCCATGCCCGTGTGGAAACTATAATCATCCTACTAAACAATGTACTTGTCAACAGGGAGAAGTGCAGCGTTATCTCAATAGGGTTTCCGGCCCACTTATGGATCGTATTGATATTCATGTGGAAGTGGTGCCCGTGAGCCATGCCGAATTGACATCCGAAAGGGTTTCCGAGAAAAGCGAGGAAATTCGTAAACGAGTAATTTTGGCAAGAAATGCTCAAAGCGAGCGATTTAAAAATCATTCAACCATTTTTAGCAATGCGCAGATGGGTAGTAAGTTAGTTCGTGAATGTTGCACAATTTCTAAAGAAGGGCAAGACGTGCTGAAACAAGCGATGGAGCGTTTGGGTTTGTCTGCTCGTGCTTATGACCGAATTTTAAAGGTCGCGCGAACCATTGCGGATTTGGATCAAAGTCCTGAAATTAGTAATGATCATCTTTCCGAGGCAATTAATTTTCGGAGTTTGGA